>OMWN01000022.1 GCA_900314765.1 uncultured Selenomonadales bacterium
CAAGAAAATGACACGGCGATGCACAGAATTTAAATTTTTAATTCAAAAAAATTTAAAATTTGTGTCCAGTTTTTGTTGACTAGTGCAAATCCAACGAAGAAATCGAGTGTTTTACGATTTCATTAGTAAATTATTTGGCTAATTGAAGGTTCCACGCTGTTGTGTGCGAATCGATTCAGCAAATATGAATAATCACAGAATCTGTGACGCCAGCCTCCCACTCTGGGGGAGGTGCCGAGCGAATGCGAGGCGGAGAGGGTCATGACAATGAAAACGAAACGCTTTATGTAAACGTAGCGAAAGATTTCTTTATCGTTTACAATAATTTTTTCGCGTTGTATAATATTGGATAATTGGGGGATTATAACACCATATTTCGTGTTTTCACGGGCGCGATGGTCGGCGATGGTCGACGCGCGCGCCCCACAATCAAAGGAGGAGTCGTCAATCTATGAGCAAAAAAATGAAGACAATGGATGGCAATACCGCCGCCGCGTATGTGTCGTACGCATTCACCGATGTCGCCGCCATTTATCCAATCACGCCGTCATCGCCGATGGCCGAGCACGTCGATGAGATGGCCGCGCATGGCAAGAAAAATCTTTTTGGTCAGCCGGTGCGCCTCATTGAGATGGAGTCTGAGGGCGGCGCCGCGGGCGCTGTGCATGGCTCGCTGCAGGCGGGCGCTCTCACGACGACGTACACGGCGTCGCAGGGCATGATGCTGATGATTCCGAATATGTACAAAATCGCGGGCGAGCTCCTGCCAGGCGTGTTCCACGTCAGCGCGCGCGCACTCGCCGCATCGTCGCTCAACATCTTCGGCGATCAGCAGGATGTCATGGCGGCACGTCAGACGGGCGTCGCCATGCTCTGCGAGAACAGCGTGCAGGAGGTCATGGACCTCGCGGCTGTCGCTCACCTCGTCGCCATAAAGAGCCGCGTGCCGTTCATCAATTTCTTTGACGGCTTCCGCACGTCGCACGAGATACAGAAAATCGAGACGATAGACTACGAGGATTTCGGTAAGTTGCTCGATTGGGACGCTGTCGAGGCATTCCGCCATCGCGCGCTCAATCCGGATCATCCCGTCATTCGCGGCACGAGCCAAAATCCAGACATTTATTTCCAGGACCGCGAGGCCGTGAACAAATATTATCAGGCTGTGCCTGACCTCGTCGAGCAGGCGATGGCAGACCTCGCGAAAATCACGGGCCGTGAGCATCATGTGTTCGACTACTACGGCGCGAAGGACGCAGAGCGCGTCATCGTCGCGATGGGCAGCGTCTGCGACACGGCGGCAGAGGTCGCGGCCTATCTCAATGAGCGTGGCGGGAAGGTCGGCGTGCTGGCCGTTCATCTCTATCGTCCGTTCTCGTTCAAGCATTTCCTCAAAGTACTGCCAAAGACCGTGCAGAAAATCGCAGTGCTCGACAAGACGAAGGAGCCGGGCGCAACGGGCGAGCCGCTTTACCTCGATGTGCGTGACGTGTTCTACGAATGGGTTTCGAAGCCTGTCGTCGTTGGTGGCCGCTATGGCCTCGGCGGCAAGGATGTCACGCCGGATCAGATTTTCGCCGTGTTCGACGAGCTCAAGAAAGAGGACCCGCGCAACGGCTTCACTATCGGCATAGAGGACGATGTCACATGCCTGTCGCTTGCGCCGACGCACAGCGACGTTGACCTCACGCCTGCGGGCACGACGGCGTGCAAATTCTGGGGATTTGGCTCAGATGGCACGGTCGGCGCGAACAAGAGCGCCATCAAAATCATCGGCGACAACACGGACATGTACGCGCAGGCGTATTTCGCATACGACTCGAAGAAATCGGGCGGCGTCACGATGTCGCACCTCCGTTTCGGCAAGCTCCCGATTCATGCCCCGTATCTCCTCAACAAAGCGGACTTCATTTCCTGCTCGAAGGAGTCGTATGTCCACATGTACGACCTCCTCGCGGGACTCAAGAAGGGCGGCACGTTCCTGCTGAATACGACATGGACGGTCGATGAGCTCGACGCAAATCTCCCAGCCGCGATGCGCCGCTACATGGCAGAGAACGACATAAAGTTCTACATCATAAACGCTGTTGACATCGCGCAGAAGATTGGTCTCGGCGGCCGCTTCAACATGATCATGCAGTCGGCGTTCTTCAAGCTCACGGGCATCATTCCTATCGACGACGCCGTGAAATATTTGAAGAAATCCGTCGTTGATTCGTATGGCAACAAGGGTCAGAAGGTCGTTGACATGAACAATGCCGCCATCGATGCGGGCATTGACCCGAATGCGCTCATTGAGGTCAAGGTGCCTGAGGCGTGGAAAGACGCGAAGGACGAGCCAGTCGACACGACGGGCGTTCCAGAATTCGTCACGAAGATACAGAACGTGATGAACCGCCAGGAAGGCGACAAGCTCCCAGTCAGCGCGTTCGCGGACGGCATGGAGGACGGCACGTTCCCAAGCGGCACGGCGGCATACGAGAAGCGCGGCGTCGCCATCATGGTGCCGGAGTGGCAGAGCGAGTTCTGCATACAGTGCAACCAGTGCTCGTTTGTATGCCCGCATGCGGCCATCCGCCCAATCCTCACGGATGACAAGGAGAAGGATGCGGCGCCTGAGGGCATGGAGTTCAAGGACGCGCTCGGCGCGAAGGGGCTCCACTTCACGATTGCGATTTCGCAGAAGGATTGCCTCGGCTGCGGCAACTGTGCCGACATCTGCCCAGCGCCAAAAGGCAAGGCGCTCGTCATGAAGCCGCTCGGCACGCAGATAGAGAAGCAGCCGATATTCGACTACGGCGTTGACGCGGCGAAGGTCGCGCCGAAGAAGAACCCGATGAAGAAGAACACGGTCAAGGGCAGCCAGTTTGAGAAGCCGCTGTTTGAGTTCAGCGGCGCGTGCGCGGGCTGCGGCGAGACGCCGTATGTGAAGCTCGCGACACAGCTTTTCGGCGACCGCATGATGATTGCGAATGCGACGGGCTGCTCGTCGATTTGGGGCGCATCGGCTCCGGCAATGCCGTACACGAAGAACGAGAAAGGCTACGGCCCAGCGTGGGCGAATTCGCTGTTCGAGGACAACGCGGAGTATGGCCTCGGCATGTTCCTCGGCACGAAGGCTGTGCGTGAGACGCTCGCGACGAACATGGAGAAAGCGATGGCCGAGAGCGCATCAAGCGATGAGCTCAAGGCCGCGATGAAGGAATGGATGGAGAACCGCGACGAGGGCGAAGGCACGCGCGAGCGCGCAGACAAGCTCACGGCGCTGCTTGAGAAAGAGAAGGGCGCAGACGCGCTCCTCAATGAGATATACGGCAAGAAAGACTTCTTCGTGAAGCGCTCGCAGTGGATCATCGGCGGCGACGGCTGGAGCTACGACATCGGCTACGGCGGACTCGACCACGTGCTCGCGGCGGGCGAGGATGTCAACGTCCTCGTGCTCGACACCGAGGTCTACTCGAACACGGGCGGCCAGTCCTCGAAGGCAACGCCGGCGGCGGCGGTCGCGCAGTTCGCGGCCAGCGGCAAGCGCACGAAGAAAAAGGACCTCGGCATGATGGCCATCAGCTACGGCTATGTCTACGTGGCGCAGGTCGCGATGGGCTACGACAAGAATCAAGTCGTCAAGGCCATGACAGAGGCCGAGGCGTATCATGGCCCTTCGCTCATTATCTGCTACTGCCCGTGCATCAACCACGGCATCCGCATCGGCATGGGCAAGAGCCAGGAAGAGACGAAGCGTGCAGTCGAGGCAGGCTACTGGGCAACATACCGCTTCAACCCGAACCTCGTCGGCACGGATAAGAATCCGTTCTCGCTCGACTCCAAAGAGCCAACGGCAGACTTCAAAGCGTTCCTCGAAGGCGAAGTCCGCTACGCAAGCCTCAAGCGCGGCTTCCCAGAACTCGCCGAGCAGCTCTATGAAAAGACTGCAAGCGATGCCAAGATGAGACTCGACAGCTACAAGAAATTGGCTGGCAAGTTATAAGAATAAATAAGAAAAGAGAAAGTAAAAAATAGAAAAATCCCTGATGCTCACGATTGAGCGTCAGGGATTTTTTGTGTGTGTGGAAAATTTTTGCGTTCCTAGTGCGAGCTACCATCAGCAGTGAACGGTATAAGCGACATCTAAGCGTTAAGGCAAGACCCTCTCCGCCCCCTGCGTGGGCACCTCCCCCAGAGTGGGAGGCATAGCGAAAGCGGTGTTTCAAGATATGATGGAGAGTGAACGATGGTCCTTCACTTTAAGCTGAACGAAATTAAGCGGAACGAAAGAATAAAAGACTTTGCGCTATCGTTAATCGATTATTCAGCTAATGTAAAGGCTTCGTACTTTCATGTTAGAATCGATTTAGCTAATGTAAATAATCTCAAAATCTGTGACGCCAGCCTCCCCAATGGGGGAGGTGCCGAGCGAATGCGAGGCGGAGAGGGTCAGACGTTTGCAACTTGAAATCATTTTATTTTGCTCGCAATTTTTCGATGCTGTGAATTTTTCACATCAAAAAAATTTTCCATTTCTTCAAAAATCGCTTAACTTTTTTGGATTTTTTTCGATATAATATATGTGAGTGAAAAATTTACCCCTCCCGAGCGGAATTCTTTCGGGGGGGGGTAAACGTATTTTAGGGATAGACTCTGATGGGCGATTGGAGTGAGCACGGATGGCCTTGAGCATAAAGAATAACATGTCAGCGAAGAGGACACTCAACACTTTAAATAGGAATAAGTCTGCACTCGCAAAGTCTTTGGCGAAGGTATCGTCGGGCATGCGCATAAACAGCGCCGGCGATGATGCGTCGGGATACTCCATATCCGAGCGCATGAGAGTGAGGATTCGTGCGCTCGACCAAGACGACCGCAACACTCAGAACGGTCGCTCGCTGCTCAAAGTCGCCGAGGGCGGCATACAGCAGCAGATAGAGATATTGAGGTCGGTGAAGCAGAAAGTCATCGATGCCGCGAACGACACGAACACGGACAGCGACAGACAGACGATACAAAAGGAGATAGACCAGAGCTATCAGCAGATGGAGCAGATAGCATACGAGACGACGTACAACGGGCGGCGGCTCCTCGTCGGCGACACGGTGAATGACAGGGTATTCAGCTGGAAGCTGAAGGACAGCGTCGAGAAAGTCAAGGACAGCGACAAGTATGGCTTTATCCCTGACGTGTACCCGACGCTTGACGGATTCGATGGTCCGTTTGATATATTTGATGAATTTGACTATGATTATGACAATTCTCAAATAAACAGCCTCGGCCTGCAAAGCAGAAACATCCTTACCGGGGCGACTCCGAATGAAATAGACATGGACTTCTCGGGATATACGACCGTTGACAGTCTAAATGATGTCGGCCTGTATGTTGGCACCGATAATGCTGACAATCTAGCTGTCATCACAAAGGACACAAGTAAAAATTGGTATGATGGTCGAAAAGATGGACCTGTAGACAATGAGATAGATATAAGCAGCGCTGCGACGGTGGATGATGCACTTCAAATTATAGCAAATGGTCTTACAAGGTTGGATAGTGTTGCGAGTGCGACGGTGTCAGGCAAGAACATACATATAGTGACGAAAGACGTCGGCAACTTAGCTAACCAAGTTACGGCAGGCGGCAGGGATTTTATAGTTATTCCAAGCTATACGTCGCTCAAATCTGGAATATCAGGTCAATTCTCTGGCGGAGTTGATGCGTCTAGTACGTATGACCCTAATGACCCCGACTCACATTATGATCCTGGCACACCAGCGACATTCGTACGCGATATTTCCGCTGTGCCATCGGGGTCAGGCATTACTGTACAGGACGGCAAATCGATAATCCATATCCAATTTGAAGACAACGATAAGGGTGTATACCTTGGCGTTGCTCCTAACAATTATGACTATCTTTGGTATGTTGGCAAAAATTCATCATATTCAAGAGAGCACGCATTTGGAGGCAGTTATCTCGATATATTTATTGAGGTAAATAATGGTACTTTGACGCTCAGCTCTCTGCCTAGTGATGGCGGTTTGGCAAATAGATTTAAGGTCATTGATGGCATATCGATTAATGAAGGAATTTCATATTCCGCTGCTACAGCATTTACGGGCAAAGTCACAAACCACAAGAGCGCAACAACTAGTTCGCTTCCTATTGACCTCTCAAAATATTCTTCGACGACGTATGGCGACGGCAGCGAGGTAGAGGCGTTCATCGATGATCTTGTCGGGAAAACGCTTGGCAATTATTATCGCGGGATTGAATTCATCGATACAGGCAAGAAGGACAGCATGGACAGCTTGTATAAGTCACGGAGCAATGATGCATGGCATCGTTATACAAGCGTAGATTTGAATTACATCAGAAATGCCACGAAGAACGGCACGCCTTTAGCCAAGGCGTTTTACTCAATGCTGAGGAACAGTCAGCAAATAGGTGTCAGGGAAATCACAGATAATAACAACAATACAACGGGTGTAAAAATTATTGACGACCACGGCATTATTTATGTTGGCTCTGGCACACTTCGCCATTATACTGTCGATTTCAATTCCGTGATGGCTGATGGCGACGCGAATAAGCTTGTGGGGAAGGGATTCAGATTTTATTGCGCCTCGTGCAATTCCCAATGGTTCAATATTAATTTTACCAACGGAGACGTGGATGAGCTGAGGCCAACGAGCGGCATAGGGGAGGACGATATTCATAACATATTCGTCGATGTGAGCAAAGTAAAGGATGCCGCCTCGCTCGCGCAGGCCATATACGAGCAGGGCAATCCGCAGCTCAATGCGATGAATCATTACTATCATTTCACATCGGACACGAGCGACGGAAAGCTCACCATATATGATGACAGGCGCTTTGAAGTGACAGACCCGAACACATATCACTATCAAGAGAAAGGCGCGAAAATCGCCGATGGATTATACGATAACGTCATAAGGGCGGAGCGCGACATCATGGTGAATCGTCTGATTATCCAGCATACGGACAAGGCCGACATGAACATACGCATCGACATACCGCAGACGACGCTCGACCACATATTTGGGTTCGTGCCGGGCGGCATAGACGCGAGCTATTTCAATGTGTACTCGAAGGAACGGCGTGACATGCTGCTCGGCGAGGAGGTCAAAGAGAATGGTGAGATGACGACGAGCGGCTATCTCGATCGCGGCATAAAATATCTTCTCGAGGCGGAGACGCTCGTCGGCGCGCAGATGGCCCACATGGACAGTGCCAACAGCAATATAATAACGGCGCGCGAGAACACGCAGAGCTCGGAGTCAACAATCCGCGACGCGGACATGGCGAAAGAAATGGCGGAGTACACGAAGAACAACGTGTTGCTCAGTGCGTCGCAGTCCATGCTCGCGCAGGCAAATCAAAATTCGTCGAGCGTGTTGAGTTTGTTGCAGTGAATTGAAACGATACAAAAAATCTCATCCTTTGCTTTTGCGAGGGATGAGATTTTTTCGTCTGTTTGACAAACGTGTTTCGTGATATATAATTTTATTTAAATATTGATTATAAACGATAAATCGGAGGGATTGTTATGTGTCTTGCTGTGCCGGTGAAGGTCATCGCCATAAATGATGAGCTCGCGACTGTCGAGGTGCGCGGCGTGACGCGCGAGGCGAGCCTGATGCTTTTGCCGGAGGCGAAGGTCGGCGACTATGTGCTTGTTCATGCGGGATTTGCGATGCAGATAGTGACGGAGAACGACGTGCGCGAGACGAATGAGCTATGGGCTGAGATGAATGGCGCCGAGCGCACGGTGGGCGCCATCGAGGCGCTGAACGAGGACGAGCGGCGGACGATAGAGCGTCTGCGCGCGGGAAAGTGAGGCGTCATGACGATGGAGACGAATGAGACGCATAAAGTGAGCGACAGGGCGCTCGCGGGGAAGCTCGTCGAGGAGATAGACAGGCTCACGCGGCCGCTCGGGCGGAAGGTGCGCTACATGGAGGTCTGCGGCACGCACACGGTCAGCATATTCCGTGCGGGGCTGCGTCAGCTGTTGCCGCCACAGATAGAGCTCGTGTCGGGGCCGGGCTGCCCCGTCTGCGTGACGCCCGACAGCTACATGGACAAGGCCATCGCCTACGCGAAGGAGCTCGATACGATCATAGCGACATTCGGCGACATGCTGAAGGTGCCGGGGAGCGAGTCGAGTCTCTCTGAGGCAATGGCGGCGGGCGCGGACATACGCGTCGTCTATTCGCCGCTCGACAGCCTGAAAATCGCAAAAGAAAATCCCAATAAGACGGTGATTTTCCTCGCGGTCGGGTTTGAGACGACGGCACCGACGGCGGCAGCGGCGGTGATTGCCGCGAAGCGCGCGGGACTGAAAAATCTTTTCATGTTGTCGGCGCAAAAGCTCATTCCGCCCGCGATGAAGCTGCTCCTAGACGATGAGCGCACGAATGTGGACGGCTTTTTATTGCCGGGTCATGTGGCCGTCGTGACGGGCAGCGACGCGTTTCTTTTCCTCGCGCGCGATTATCATAAGCCGGGCGTCGTGGCGGGATTTGAGGCCGTGGAGATACTGCGCGCGATATACAGGCTCGCGCAGATGACGACGGCGGGCGAGGCGCGCGTCGAGAATGAGTACGACAAGGTCGTGAGCCGCGAGGGCAACGGAGCGGCTCAGCGCGCGATGTACGATGTGTATGAGGCGGTCGATACGCCGTGGCGCGGGCTCGGCGATATACCGGCGTCGGGGCTCCGCATGCGGGACGAGTGGCAATCGTTTGACATAGAGCGCGTGCGTCCCATCGAGGTCAACGTGAAGCCGAACAAGGCGAAGAGCCTTTGCCGCTGTGGCGAGGTGCTGAAAGGCCAGATTGTGCCGCAGGAGTGCCCGCTTTTCGCGAAGGCGTGTGTGCCCGAGCATGCGATTGGCCCGTGCATGGTGTCGGTCGAGGGTGTCTGCGCGGCTCATTACAAATATGGGGGAGGCAAATTCAAATATGGCGCATGATGTGATAGAGATGGCGCACGGCGCGGGCGGGCGCATGGGCGGCGAGCTCATGCGTGAGGTCATTTTTCCTGCCATTGGCAATGACATACTCGCGGAGATGCACGATGGCGCGCACGTGAATGTGAGCGGCAATATCGCCATGACGACGGATTCGTACGTCGTGAAGCCAATATTTTTTCGCGGCGGCAGCATTGGTCGCCTCGCTGTCTGCGGCACGGTGAATGACCTCGCAATGACGGGCGCGATGGCGCGTTATCTGACGCTTGCGCTCATACTCGAGGAAGGCTTTCCCATCGATGAGCTGCGGCGCGTGCTCGCCGATGTGCGAAAGGCGGCGGACGAGGCCGATGTGAAAATCGTGACGGGCGACACGAAGGTGGTGGGGCGCGGCGCGGGCGACGGCATCTATATCAATACGGCGGGCGTCGGCGACATCGTCGATGGCGCGGACATCGCGCCGAAAAATATTCGCGCGGGCATGGACATCATCGTCTCGGGCTATCTCGGCGACCACGCGGCGACAATCATGGCGGCGCGCCACGGCATCAGTTTGCCGGAGAGTATCAAGACAGACGCCGCGCCGCTCAAATCGCTCGTCGCATCAATGCTCGCCACGTCGAAGAACATCGCCGTGATGCGTGACCCGACGCGCGGCGGCGTTGCGGCTGTGCTGAACGAGCTCGCGGGACAGGCGGGCGTCGGCATGCTCATCGACGAGGATAAGCTCCCCGTGCGCGAGGAAGTACGCGGCGTGTGCGATTTGCTTGGATTTGACCCGCTCAATCTCGCGAACGAGGGCAAGCTCATCGCCATCGTGAAAAGAGAGGACACGGAAAAAATCCTCGCGGCGATGAGAAATCATCCGCTCGGCGAGCACGCAACGGTCATCGGCACGACGACGAAAGAAGGCGCGGGCGAGGTCGGCCTGCGCACGCCGCTCGGCTCCATCAGAATGGTGGAAATGCCGATGGGCGGACTGGTACCGAGGATTTGCTAATAATAAAAGCTCATGCAGCGATTTGGCTGCATGAGCTTTTTGATTCCGTGTTTTACTTTTTTGCTATCTCAATCGAATTCATACAGCTTATGCACTCTGTGATAATGGGTGTGCAGGAGCTGGTGAGCTTTTTCGCCGAGCGGTTCGCCGAGGAAGTCTTTGTAGAGTTTTATGATGTCGGGGTTTTCGTGCGATTTTCTGATAGGCAGGTCTTTGTCGATTTCGTATATCGCCTTTATTCGCTCGCGCCTTACGGCGTTCGTCGTGCCTATCGGCTGTCCACCGCCGCCGATGCAGCCGCCCGGGCATGCCATGACTTCGATGAATGTGTAGTCGCATTCGCCGCTTTTGACGCGTTCCATCATCTTGCGCGCCGAGAGCAGCGTATTCACGACGGCGACTTTTATCGGTGTGCCGCCGATGTCGATCGTGGCTTCTTTCGTGTCGGCGAGACCGCGTACGTCGGTGAAGTCGAGTGGCTGTGCCTCGTGCCCCGTCATTTTCTCGTAGACGGTGCGGAGTGCCGCCTCCATGACGCCGCCCGATGCGCCGAATATCGCGCCCGCGCCTGAGCCTGTGCCGAGCGGTGAGTCGAACTCGCTCTCAGGCAGGTTGTTGAAATTGAGGCCGACGTATTTGATGAGCTTCGTGAGCTCGCGCGTCGTGAGTACCACGTCGACGTCTTGATGGCCGTCACGTCCCATCTCTGGGCGTGCCGCCTCGAATTTCTTCGCCGTGCATGGCATGATGGAGACCGTGAATATCCTGTCGAGCGGAATGCCCGTCGCCTTTGCGTAGTACGTCTTCGCGATGGCGCCGAACATGCTCATCGGCGACTTTGCCGACGAGAGGTGCGGCAGGAGCTCCGGATAGTGTTTTTCGATGAAATTAATCCAGCCTGGGCTGCACGATGTGAACATTGGGAGCACGCCGCCATTTTTGAGGCGATCCATGAGCTCCGCGCCCTCCTCCATGATGGTGAGGTCCGCGCCGAAATTCGTGTCGAATACTTTGTTGAAGCCCATCATCTTGAGCGCCGTGACCATCTGGCCCGTCTTTATCTCGCCGGGCTTCAGGCCGAATGCGTCGCCGATGGACACGCGAATGGACGGCGCCGTCTGCACGATGACGTGCTTCTCTGGGTCCTGCAGTGCGTCGAGCACGGCCTGCGTGTCGTCCTTCTCCACGATGGCGCCCGTCGGGCAGACGAGGCTGCACTGGCCGCAGAGCGTGCAGTCCGTTTTCTCCATCGAGAGATTGTACGGCGTCGTGACGATGATTTTGTCACTGCGGTTCGCGAACGTCAGCGCCTCTATGCCCTGCACGTCCTTGCATGCCCTGATGCAACGGCCACACTTTATGCACTTCGACGGATTTCTGACGAGGCTCGGGTTCGTGTTGACGGCCTCGCGGTGCATGCTGACGTCCGGCAGATTCGATTTCAATATGTTGAAGCGCGTGCAGAGGCTCTGCAGCTCGCAGTGACCATTTTTCGAGCACGTGAGGCAGTCGCCGTCATGGTCCGCCATGATGAGCTGCAGTATGCCGACCTGCGTGTCGCGCACGATCTGCGTGTCGGTGAATACCTCCATGCCTTCCCAGACTTCCGTTGAGCACGAGGCGAGGAGCTTCCTTTTGCCTGTGACCTGCACGGAGCAGAGACGGCAGCGCGCCTTCACGCGCTGGTCTGGGTGATAGCAGAGGTGCGGGATGTCTATGCCAATGCTTTTCGCCGCCTCGATGATTTTCGTGCCCTTCTTCGCGGTGACGGGGATGTTGTTTATCTTCAGATGAATGAGTTCCTGTTCCATTACTTTGCACCTCCAACTGCGAATGTCTCGGGGAATATTTCCATCGCCGAAAGCGTCGCGCACTGCGCCGTCTCGCCAAGTCCACAGAGCGAGGCGAGCGTCATGATGCTGCCGATTTTCTTGAGCGTCTTTATGTCGTCCTCCGTTGCGACGCCGTCAGCGATTTTCTTCAAAATGATTTTCGCGTGGCGGTTGCCCTCGCGGCACGGCGTGCACTGGCCGCAGCTCTCATGCGAAAAGAAATCCTGTGTCATGCGCAGAAAATCGAGTACACTGGTGCGCTCGTCGATGACGAGTATCGCGCCCGAGCCGACCGTGACGCCTGCGGCTTTGAGATCGTCGTACGTGTACGGCACATCGAGGATACGCTTGTCCGTGATTTTGCCCGACGCGCCGCCGAACTGGATGAGGCGGAGGCCGTAGCCGCCGTTTATGCCCTTCGCGAGGTCATAGATGATGTCCCGCACGGGCGTGCCGAACGGCACCTCAAACACGCCTGGATTTCTGACGTTGCCCGCGACAGAGACGAGCTTCGTGCCGATGGATTCGCCGCTGCCGTAGCTCGTGTACTCGTGCTCGTCGTCCATGAGAAGATGCGGCACGATGGAGAAACTCTCGACGTTGTTGACGCACGTCGGCAAAGCGAATGCGCCGCTGACCTTGATGAATGGCGGCTTCATGCGCGGGCGCCCCGCCTTGCCCTCTATGGAGCGAATAAGCGCCGTGCCCTCGCCGCAGACGTACGCGCCTGCGCCCGAGTAGAGGTGGATGTGATAGTCAAAACCCTTGCCGAGAATATTGTGGCCGAGGAATCCGCGCTCCTCGCACTGCTTTATCGCGTTCAAAAGAAGCGGGCGAAGATGGCGGTACTCCTCGCGCATGTAGATGTAGCCGTCCTGCGCCTTGACCGTGTAGCCGCCGATGATCATGCCCTCTATGAGATTGAATGGGTCATTTTTTATGAGCTCGCGGTCCTTGAACGTGCACGGCTCGCCCTCGTCAGCGTTGCAGATGTTGAGCTTGTGGTCGCCCTTCACGGCGCGCGCCTGCGACCATTTGCGCCCCATGTCGTACGCCGCGCCGCCGCGTCCCTTGACCTTCGCGTCGGCTATCACCGATGCGATGTCCTCGCCGTCCATCTCGACGGCGCGCTTCAGCGCCTCAAATCCGCCGATTGACAGATAGGAGTCAATCGACATCGGGTCGTACTTGCCGAAATTCTTCGTGATGAAGCGAACTTCCTGTGTCATGTCGATGCCTCCTTATATGAACTGCGCGAGCAGCTCTTTTACGCTCTCGTCCGTATTCAGATGACCGTAGACCTTGCCGTTGATGCGTACGGCGGGCGCGATGTCGCACGCGCCGAAGCACGGCACTTCCTCGATGGTGAAGCGGCCGTCGTACGTGACATCGCCGACGCCGATGTTTAGAATTTTCTCGAGCCTCTCGAGGAGCGAGTCGCTGTCGTTGACCTTGCAGACGACAGAGCGGCATATCTGTATCGGGAATTTCGCGCGCGGCTTGTCCGAGAGCGCCGCGTAAAACGTCAGGCAGTCATATATAATGGAAACTTTTATCGGAAGTTTCTGCGCGACGTAGAATGCCACAGACTCCGGCACGTATTGCTCCGCTATGAGATCCTGCACGTCCAAGAGCACGCCGACGATCTGCGTTGCATCGTGATCATGCGCGTCAAGCACATGGTCGATTTTCTGCGCGAGCTCTGGCCCGATGGGATAAGCCTGCGCCTTTTCTGCTGTCATAGTGACCCCTCCTGTTTGTTCGGGAATTTTTGATTTTGATAAGCATGACTCCAAAAAAGTGCTTCTCTACATTATATATTTTTTAGCGGTGAACATTCAATAGAAAATGAAAAATTTTCAGCAAACGTAAAGAAATTGTATCGAATGATGAGGCCAAAATAATTCGTATTTATGTGAAATTATATGAAAAATTTCTTGACTTTGCTCTCTCTTTTTACTAAAATAGTTTTGCTGTGATACTGCGAGCGGCATCCACTAGCCCCGGAGACCGATCGTTTCGTGTCGCATATATTCGTTACTTTATCGTATACGTGATTTTGGAGGGAAAGTGCATGAAGACAACATTCATGGCGAAAGCAGCCGATGTTGAGCGCAAGTGGTACGTCGTTGACGCCGCTGGCCAGACCGTTGGCAGGCTCGCCGCTGAGGTTGCGAAAGTGCTTCGCGGTAAAAATAAACCGACCTATACGCCGCATGTCGATACGGGCGACTATGTCATCGTCATCAATGCGGACAAGGCAGTTTTCACAGGCAAGAAGCTTTTGAAGAAGACGTATTTCCGTTATTCCGGCTATCCGGGCGGAGACCATTACCGTTCGGCCGGCGAAATGATGCAGAAGATGCCGGAGCGCGTCATTGAGCACGCGATTCGCGGCATGCTCCCACACAACAAGCTCGGTGAGCAGCAGTACAGGAAGCTCAACGTCTACAAAGGACCAGAGCATCCACATCAGGCACAGAAGCCTGAGCCGCTTGTATTTTCAAATCTCGAAGACTAATCTGGATTAGGAGGAATTATTTTCATGGCGCAAGTTACATATTACGGCACAGGCCGTCGCAAGACTTCAGTTGCCAGAGTCCGCCTGGTTCCAGGTGATGGCAAGGTCACGATCAATGGCCAGGACATGGAGTCGTATTTCGGCCTCAAGACTCTCGAGCTCATCGTCCGTCAGCCACTCGAGCTCACGGAGATGTCAGACAAATACGATGTCATCGCCAACGTCGATGGCGGTGGACTCTCAGGCCAGGCAGGCGCGGTGCGCCACGGTATCTCCCGTGCGCTCCTCGAGGTCGACAATGATCTCCGACCAGCACTCAAAAAAGCAGGCTTCCTCACTCGCGACTCGCGTGAGAAAGAGCGCCGCAAGTACGGCCTCAAAAAAGCTCGCAAAGCTTCCCAGTTCTCGAAGCGTTAATAAAAAGAGCGCAAATAAAGCAAATCAAAAATCCCGCAGCGATTTCCGCTGCGGGATTTTTTTGTGGGGAGTTTTGCGGTGGCTAATATGTGACCCTCTCCGCCTCGCATTCGCTCGGCACCTCCCCCATTGGGGAGGCTGGCGTTACAGACGCTGAGATTATTTACACCAGCTGAAATCGATTAATTGATGTGTCTGTAAAGTGAAAGATTGCATTTAAAATTTACATTATCGTTCAATAGATGCTATGATTGCTGCTTGTAAAGTTAATGACTGTTGTTCATTCTCAATTCTATCGTGAAGCACCGCTTTCGCTATGCCTCCCACTCTGGGGGAGGTGCCACGTAGGGGCGGAGAGGGTCTCGCGAGCTATTAATCAAAAAATTTGCATGTGCCTAAAGCGACAATCATGAAGTTGATGTTGGCGCAAATATGTTAGTTGCGCAACCACTAAAAAAGGACAAGTCTCATTTTTCGAGGCTTGTCCTTTTGCGTTATGCTGCTTTTACCATTACACGCTGAATTTCGTCTTTATTCTCTCGACGGCGCGTTCGGTGTCGTTTCTGTCGCCGAATGCGGTGAGACGGAAATATCCTTCGCCGCATGGGCCGAATCCTGCGCCCGGTGTGCCGACGATGCTGACTTCTTTCAGAAGTTTGTCGAAGAAATCCCACGATTTCATGTTGTTCGGCGTCTTGAGCCAAATGTACGGCGCATTGACGCCGCCGTAGACGGTGAGCCCCGCCTTCGTGAGTCCCTCGCGGATGATGCGCGCGTTTTCCATGTAGTAGGCGATGTGTTCCTTGATTTCCTTCTGTCCCTCCGGCGTGTAGATGGCCTCGGCGCCGCGCTGTACGATGTAGGCCGTGCCGTTGTATTTCGTCGAGTGGCGGCGGCTCCAGAGCGGATTGAGCGGCTGGCGCTTGCCGTCCTTCGTCTTCGCCGTGACGGTCTTCGGGATGACGGTGTAGCCGCAGCGCGTGCCCGTGAAGCCCGCCGTCTTCGAGAATGAGCGGAACTCTATCGCGACATCGCGCGCGCCCTCGATTTCGTAAATGGAGCGCGGCACATCGGGCTCCGTGATGTACGCGGCATAGGCGGCGTCAAAAAGAATCACCGTGTCGTGTTCTTTTGCGTAGGCGACCCATTTCGTGAGCGCCTCGCGCGAGAGCGTCGTGCCTGTTGGGTTGTTCGGGCAGCAGAGATAGAGCATGTCGATGTGCTCGCTCGGTATGGTGGGCGAGAAATTATTCTCGGCGTTCGACGCGAGATAGACGACGCCATCGAAGTGGCCGTCGTCCTTTAGCTTGCCCGTGCGCCCAGCCATGACGTTCGTGTCAAGGTAGACCGGGTAGACAGGGTCCGTGATGGCGACGACGTTGTCCTCAGCGAATATCTCCTGTATGTTGCCTGTGTCGCTCTTCGAGCCGTCGCTGACGAATATCTCGTCGTGCTCGACCTTGAGGCCGCGGCTCGTGTAGTTGTGCTCTATGATGGCGTCGATGAGGAAATCGTAGCCCTGCTCCGGACCGTAGCCGCGGAACGTCTCCTTTTTGCCCATTTCCTCGACAGCCTTCTGCATGGCCTTTATGCTCGCCTGCGGGAGCGGCAGCGTCACATCGCCGATGCCGAGGCGAATGATGTCGGCCTCGGGGTGCGCTTCCTTGTACGCGGCAACGCGGCGCGCGATTTCCGCGAAAAGATAACTGCCGGGGAGCTTTAAATAATTTTCGTTTACGTAAGCCAAATTCAAATCCCTCCATAATAGATTTGCCATATTATAACATGAACGCCGAGAAAAATCTCGGCGTTCAGTGAATTATAATGATTTATTTCATATTGAATTGGTCAGGCGGACTGCTCCTCGCCCGTGTCGTCGGCGTCAGCCTCATGCGCGGCAAAGCCGTTGAGGCAGAAATCGATGAACGCCTGAGCCGCATTTGAGACGTAGCGGTCCTTTTTCCACGCGAGGCCGACGTCGAAGTAAAGCGACGGCGAGAGCGGCAGCGTCTTGATGCCCGGGCAGTCGTGGAAAATGAAGTCGAGAAGCACCGTGATGCCGACGCCGTTCCCGACGAGCGCTTTTATCGTCTCCGTCTGATTCGACTCGAGGATAACGTTTGGCCTGAGCCCCTCCTGATGGAAGCGCGACATGATCTGCGAGCGGATGAATGACCCCTCGCGCATCATGATGAGGTCAGACGATGCGAGGTCCTGCAGCGTGATGCTCTTCTTCGCGGCGAGTATGTGGTCTTTCGGCACGCCCGCGACGACTTGGCAGCGTGACATCGGCGCGACCTTGAGCGTCGACGACGGGTCAGTCGTGATGACGATACCAAAATCAAGATCGTCTGACTCGATGCGCTCGCGGATGGCCGCCGAGCCTTCCTCGTGCAGATAAATCGAAAGGTGCGGATAGCGGCGACGGAAATTGTAGAAAATCCGTGGGAAAAGATTGGAGCCAATCATCGGCGGAATGCCGATGCGGATGGCGCCGCGCTGCAGCTTTTTGTAGTCGTTGATCTCGATGATGGCGTCCTGCACCGTGCGCAGCGCCGTGTCCACGCGCGCGAGGAACACATTGCCCTCCGGCGTGAGCGAAAGCTGCTTTTGGCTGCGGTCAAAAAGCTGTATGCCGAGCTCCGACTCGAGCTTCTTGATGGCCACTGTGACATTAGGCTGTGACACGTTCAGCCGCTCCGCCGCCTTTGTCAAATTGCGGAGCCGTGCCGCCATCTGGAAATATTCCAGCTGACGAAGTTCTACGGGTAATTTTTTCATATGCTCATACACCCCATATATAATTATGTATTATGGTATCGATTAAATTATATCATAAATTTTTTCAATGTGGTATAATATTTGTCAAAAAAGTAGATTAGAAATCACTAATATATGGGTCGATAGTCGCATATTCAAAAAACGTAAAAATTTTATAAAAAATGGGTAGGAATTTTTTGTTTTTTGTGGAATAATATATGGAGCAATAAAATTTAGGCAATAAAAAGAATTCGGACTTCATTCAACTTTTATTGCTTTTTCATAGAGGCCAATAAAGGGGAGGATATATTTTGGAAATTTCAACAGTTATTGGCGTCGTACTGGGCGCGTCTTCGCTGTTTGTTGGAATGATTTTGAAGGGCGCTCCTATTTCGGCTCTGAATAACCCGGCGGCATTCCTTATCATCATCGTCGGTACTATCGCCTGTATTTTCACGGCATTCCCGCTCGAGAATGTCAAAAAATGGCCGATACTGGTCAAGAAAGCATTTTTCAAGCCTCAGCTCCAGCCGCGCGATGAGCTCTTGACGCTGTTCATCGATTTGTCGCAGATCGCTCGCCGTGAAGGTATCCTCGCGCTTGAGGGCAAAGTTCAAGATATACAGGACCCGTTCTTCCGCTCCGGCCTCGGCATGGTCATCGACGGCATGGACCCAGAGTTCGTCAGCGACGTCTTGGACGCTGAGCTCACCGTCATGCAGTCGCGCCACATGCTCGGAAAGAACGTCCTGCAGCAGGCAGGCACATACGCCCCGACGCTCGGCGTTCTGGGCGCCGTCGTTGGCCTTATAGCTGCTCTTGCAAGTATGGATGATATCGGCAAGCTCGGCCACGCCATAGCGTCGGCGTTCGTTGCTACGATACTCGGCATATACACGGCATATTGCATTTGGTTGCCGATGGCAAACAAGCTGAAGGTGTTCTCCGACATGGAGATCAACCAGAAGCGCATGATCATAGAAGGCATACTGTCGCTTCAGGCTGGCGACTCCCCAACGGCCATCGAGGCAAAGCTCATGGTCTTCATTCCTCAGTCTGAGCGCGCTGGTCTCAAGACGTCAGGGGGAGAGTGATAAAGCATGGCTCGTAAAAAGCACGGTCCTCCTCATGAGGAAGCTGAAGGCGAGGCCTGGCTGCTCCCTTATTCCGACTTGATGACGCTTCTTCTGGCGCTGTTCATGGCTCTGTTCGGCATGGCGTCGATGGACAAGAGCAAAGTCCAGCAGGTGGGCGCATCGTTTGGTCGCGCGTTCGGCGTGCTGCCGAGCGGCGGTCATTCCGTGTTCAATGGCCTCGGCCCAGGCATCGTCGCGACGAATACGGGCGAGTCTGCCGAGGACAACGGCAACGGCGCGTATTTCGCCGAGAATGAGGCGCTTGCCGCCGTTCAGCGCAATCTTGAGAACTACATAAGGGAAAATCACATCACAACGGAAATCAATACGGCGATGACCGAGGAAGGCCTCATGATTCGCATAAAAGAGCAGGCACTTTTCCCGTCGGGCTCCGCTGAGCTCGTCGGCGACGCGCAGAAAATCGGCCCTGTCGTCGCGGGACTCCTCGCAGCCATACCGGAGAATGTCATCATCTCCGGCCACACGGACAACGTGCCTATCAGCACGCCGCAGTACCCATCGAACTGGGAACTGTCGTCTGCCCGCGCGATGAACTTCATGAAGTATCTTTTGGAAGTCAATCCGAAGCTCAATCCTGCGCGCTTCAGCGCGATTGGATTCGCAGAGTATAGGCCGGCGGCTACGAATGATACAGAAGAGGGCAGGGCGAGAAATCGCCGTGTCGAGATTCTCATAGCTCGCAATTACAAGCTGGCCGAGGGCACTGTTGTGTCGAAGTGAAATTGATGAATAGGACTGTCGTACAGTGCGCGACAGTCCTATTTTTGTAAAGGGCGGTTGGGCTTAACCCTCTCCGCCTCGCATTCGCTCGCGCAAACATGCCACTGGCATGTTTGCCCCCCATTGGGGAGGCTGGCTTCACAGATTCTGGTATTATTTACACACGCTGAATCGTGACACATGAAAGCATGAAACCTTCCAGTCTAGTAAAATAATCGACTGATGAAAGTGTAAAATATTTTGTGCATTCGTTAAGTTTAAACGCACAAGACTTGCAAATTATGCCTCCCACTCTGGGGGAGGTGGCCCCGCAGGGGCCGGAGAGGGTCGTGTTGTTGTTGTTGTGACGATTCATTTTTACCGTAATTAGGGAGGTCGTTCATGGCGATAGGCGTTGACATAGTGGAGATATCGCGCGTGAAAAAGGCTATCGAAAATCCCGCGTTTCTCTCGCGCGTGTACACGGAGGCGGAGCGCGCGTACTGCGACGCGCGCTCCGCAGGCAGGGCGGCGTCGTACGCGGCTCGCTGGGCGGCGAAAGAGGCCGTGATGAAGCTTTTCGGCACGGGTCTCTCGGGCGGACGTCTCGTCGAAATCGAGATAAAAAATGAATCGAGCGGCGCGCCGTTTGTCGTTCTTACAGGGAATTTTAAGAAAATAGCGGATAATTTAGGAGTAGAGACTATAGAAATATCACTGAGCCATTCGCGCGAATACGCGGTTGCCGTGGCGTCAGCTTAGGAGGATTTTTCATGAAAATATCACTCGTGAACGAAATGAGGCAGATAGATAAATTCGCGCAGGAGAAATTCGGCGTGCCTGAGCTCGTGCTCATGGAGAACGCGGGGCGCGCATCGTCCGACGTGATGATACGCCTGCTCGGCGGCAGCGCGGCGGGCAAGACCGTCTGCGTGCTCGCGGGCGGCGGCAACAACGGCGGCGACGCATTCGCGGCGGCGCGCCATCTCATGAACAACGGCGCGGAAGTCAAGATTTTCTTCGCGGGCAACAGCGCAAAGCTGACGAAATCGGCCGCGATCAACCGTGATATTTGCAGCAAGATGGGCATGTCGATACAGCCGCTCGCGACAGGCCGTGACTTTGAGAAGCTGCCGCTGTTCCTGAATTTAAGCGACGGCGTGCTCGATGGCCTTCTCGGCACGGGCGTAAAGGGCGACCTCCGCGACCCCATGCCGCGCATCATAAAATGCGTGAATGACGCACATCGCCCCGTCGTCTCCATCGACGTGCCGAGCGGCGTCAATGCCGACACGGGCGCCGTGGCGTCCGAGGCGGTCATGGCGACGGCGACCGTGACGTTTGGTCTCTTGAAAGCAGGACTCTTTTTCTCGCCGGGTGCGTCGCACGCAGGCGAGATTGTCGTAGATACGATCGGGCTCCCCGTGCAGCTGCTCTATGACCGCGGCATCATGCAGGAATACCTCGACGATGGCCTCGCGGCGTCGCTCCTCCCAAAGCGCGCCATCGACGTGCACAAGGGCAGCTGCGGCCGTGTGCTCGCCATCGCCGGCTCACGCGGCATGACGGGCGCCGCCGTGCTCGCGAGCCGCGCCATCATGCGGAGCGGCGCGGGGCTCGAGATGCTCGCGTCCGCTGAGAGCCTGCTCCCGATATACGCGGAGAAGCTCACGGAGACGATGACACAGCCGCTCCCCGAAGTACGCCCAGGCGTGCTCGGCGACAGCGCCTATGATGTGCTCATGAAGCAGCTCGCGAAGTTCGACGTCGTGCTCATCGGCCCCGGTCTCGGGCGCGCGTCGGAGACGACGGCGTTCGTGCGTCGCCTCGCGAATGAAGTGCACTTGCCGCTCGTGCTCGACGCCGACGGCCTGTTTGCATTCGTCGGTCATACGATGGACCTCAAGGGCATCGGCGCACCGCTCATCATGACGCCGCACCTCGGCGAGATGGCGGCGCTCCTCGGCATGAAAGTCGAGGCGCTCAAAGCGAATATCATAGAAATCAGCCGCAAGGCCGCGCACGACTGGGGCGCCATCCTTGTCGTCAAGAGCGAATGCACGATCGTCGTATTCCCAGATGGCCGCGTCTACATCACCTCGAAGGGCAATCCGTCCATGGCGACGGCGGGCTCGGGCGACGTCCTCGCGGGCACGATAGCGGGGCTCATCGGTCAGATGGAGAAAGGCCACGCGGGCGATGCCGCACTGCTTGGCGTCTATCTCCACGGCGCGGCGGGCGACCTCGCTGACGAAGAAAAAGGCGAGGGCCTCGTCGCCGGCGACATCGTGAGATGCCTGCCGACAGTCAGAAAAAATCTCAAAAAACTCGCCTGAAGATTTTTTATAAAATGGTGGAATTTAGGGAAGAGTTGTTTGCGTATGAGTTTGTGAATCTGTGAAATAAAGATTATTCAGTCACTCCACCACCATGCGCGGGTTTTGCCAACCCTCTCCGCCCCCTGCGGGGGCACCTCCCCCAGAGTGGGAGGCATAGCGAAAGCAGTGCTTCACGATATAATTGAAAGTGAAGGATAGTTCTTTAATTTAAGCTGAATGAGAAAATAGAGGACGTTACGTTTTCAATAGTCGATTTTTAGCTAAAATAAAGGCTTTATGCTTTTATGGTTGACTCGATTCAACTTGTGCAAATAATCTCAGCGTTTGTAACGCCAGCCTCCCCAATGGGGGGCAAACATGCCAGTGGCATGTTTGCGCGAGCGAATGCGAGGCGGAGAGGGTTATACCGCCTCAGCGCTTGAGCGTTGCCCACACAAACTCATTAAACTTTAATATTCACTTAATATCCCCATAACGTTTTCTTGCTACATTATTACGGTGTATTTTATTCCTTTAATGAAAGGAGGTTGCCGCGATGGATGCGCCAATAGTAGATTTCTCATTTTCTAATTTCATGCTGCCGAGCCAGATGCGCGGCATCCTCTCCACGATTACGCCGTGGGACATCCTCGACATATTCATCGTGGCGGTCATCCTCTACAAGACGTACGAGATGCTCGAGGACACGCGCGCCATCACGCTTGTCAAGGGTCTCGCCGTGCTCATCCTCTTGACGATTGTATCGAACTTCGTTGGCCTTCACACGATATACTGGATACTCCAGAAGGTTGTCACGCTGCTGTTCGTTGCCTTGCCAGTCGTGTTTCAGCCAGAATTGCGTCGCGCGCTTGAGCACATCGGCCAAGGCAAATTCCTCGCGGCCTCGAGCGTCGTCAACGCCGAGGAAGCGCGCTCGCTCATACACGAGCTCGTCGATGCCGTCTTCAATCTGGCGTCGCGTCACGTCGGCGCGCTCATCGTCATAGAGCGTTCGATGGGACTAAAGGACCTCTCCGACAAATACATACAGCTCGACGCCGTCGTCACGAGCGAGCTGTTGATACAGATTTTCGTGCCCAATACGCCGCTTCATGACGGCGCCATCATCATTCGCGGCAACCGCATCGCCTCGGCGACCGTCGTCCTGCCGCTCACGGAAAATCACAACCTCTCGTCTGAGCTCGGCACGCGCCATCGTGCCGCGCTCGGCCTCTCCGAGCAGTGCGACGCGCTCGTCATCGTCGTTTCCGAGGAGACGGGCACCGTGTCCGTCGCCGAGGAAGGTCATATCCATCGTCACCTCGACGAGTCGAAGCTGCGCTCATACCTCGTGCCTGTCTACGCAAATCAGCTTGTCGGCAATGCGATGAAGTTCAAGGACATCGTCGATGGCCTCCGAAAGTGGGGCAAGAAAAAATGATGGAGTGGCTGGTAAATCTTTTCACGCGCAAAAAAATAGCGAAAATCGTGTCGGTGCTCGCCGCGCTCATGCTGTGGTTCTTCGTCATGAACGACCAAAACCCGATGATGGACAGGACGGTGAGCGTGCCGCTGACCGTGCTGAACGCGCCGAGCGACGCGAAAGTGACGGAGAGCGACGACAGCGTGCACATAAAGCTGCGCGGTCAGCGGTCGGCGTTCGCGGCCATGAGCAGCGATGACCTCAAAGCCGTCGTCACGCTCGAAAACGCAGAGGAAGGCAAAAACGCCATGCGCGTCCATGCCGTCGTGCCGCAGGGTCTCGAAGTTGAGAGCGTGTCGCCAGAGACCATCACGTTCACCATCGACCCATTCATCACGTCCGACAAATCCGTGAGCCTCATTCGCGCGGGCGGTGCGCCGCAGGGCATGGCCGTCTCGTCCGTGACGGCGGAGCAGTCGTATGTGGAAATCAGCGGTCCGCGCACGGCAGTGAATTCCGTGGCGCAGGTCATCGGCTATGTCGGCATCACGCCGCAGAACACGCAGGACTTTGACCTCAACGTGCCGCTCACGGCGGTCAACGACGAGGGCAGGAGCGTCGACGAAGTCACGGTCGCGCCAAAAGCCGTGAACGTTCATGTCGAAATGGCGCGCGGCCTTTCGCGGAAAGTCGTCAACATAAAGCCTGTGTTCGAAGGCTCAGTGGACAAAGACTACGTCGTCACGAATGTGACGGTCGACCCCGTGCGCCTCGAAATAGCGGGCGACGCACAGCAAATAGAGAAAATCACGTCCATCAATACAGAGCCGATAGACATAACGGGACTCAAAAAATCGACGCGCAAAGCCGTCTCACTCGTGCTGCCCGACGGCACGACAGTGACAAACAAGATGGTGTTCATAAATATCGATGTAAATAAAAAATAAGCGTAAAAACATGAGGGCGCAGGATATTTGCGCCCTCAATTTATTATGTGAAACGTTAATTTGTACTGACTCCTGACCCTCTCCGCCTCGCATTCGCTCGGCACCTCCCCCAGAGTGGGAGGCTTCCTTTACTGACGCTGTGATTATTTATGTTTGCTGAATAGCTTTGCATATGAAAGTGCTAAACTCTTTACTTTAGCAAAATCATCGATTCATGAAGGTGTAAAATATTTTATTCAATCGTCAGTTTTAGTGACTTAAGCCTCTCATCCTATGCCTCCCACTCTGGGGGAGGTGGCCCCGCATGGGCCGGAGAGGGTCATAGTTACACCGAAAAATCGTTTATTGTCCAATCATTAATACGCGAAAGTTTATTTTTAAGGGGATTAGTTCATGATTCGCATCACAAATTACTTCGTACCCATCACCAATCGCTCGCCGCTCGCAGGCGTCGCGGCGGAGCGGCTGCACGTATCGCCGTCGTCCGTGCGCGCCGTGCGCATCGTGCGCCGCGCCCTCGACGCTCGCCGCTATCACGGCTCGCCTCTCGGCTTCGTCTACTCGCTCGACGTCACGCTCGCCGACGCGGACGAGCGCGCCGTCATCGCTCGCGCCACGCATGGCCGACGGCGTGACGCCAATGTGTCGCTTGCGCCCGAGGCAAAGCCGTCCGTCATCGACGCATTGACTGACCTCTCATCGTTCGTCTCGCGTCGCCCCGTCGTCGTCGGCTTCGGCCCTGCTGGGATGTTCTGCGCGCTCATGCTCGCGCACGCTCGCCTCGCGCCGCTTGTATTGGAGCGCGGCGCCGACGTCGATACGCGCACGGCGGCGATCGAGCGCTTTTGGTCGACGGGCGTGCTCGACGAGACGACGAACGTGCAGTTCGGCGAGGGCGGCGCGGGCACATTCTCCGACGGCAAGCTCACGTCGCGCTCATCGGACCCGCTCCAGCGCGACATCATAGAGAAATTCATCAGCGCGGGCGCACCCGAGGAGATACGCTACTTGCAAAAGCCTCATATCGGCACGGATATATTGAGAAACGTCGTAAAAAATATCAGAGAAGAAATAAAATCGCTCGGCGGTGAAATCCGATTCGGCTCGACGGTGACGGACATTCGCCTCAATGGCGCGGGCATCAGAAGCGTCATCGTGAATGGCGCTGAGGAAATAGCGGCTGATGATGTATTCATGGGCATCGGCCACTCGGCGCGCGACACGTACGCCATGCTGTACGGCCAAGGCCTTGCGATGGAGCCAAAGGCGTTCGCGATTGGCGTCCGCATAGAGCACCCGCAGGCGATGATTGACAGCGTCCAGTACGGCCCCGACGCGCACCTCGTCGGCGACGTCCTGCCCGTCGCCGACTACGCGCTCACGTATCAGGACAGAGCCACGGGGCGCGGCGCGTATTCGTTCTGCATGTGCCCAGGCGGCGCTGTCGTCGCGGCGGCGTCGGAGCGTGAGCGCATCACGACGAACGGCATGAGCCTCTACGCGCGTGACTCAGGCGTTGCGAATTCCGCGCTGCTCGTGCAGATACGCCCCGATGATTTCGGCGGCGATGTCCTCGGCGGCATCGCGTTTCAGCGAAAATATGAGGGGCTTGCGTTTCGCGTGGCGGGCGGCGACTACAGCGCACCCGTGGAGAGCGTCGGCGATTTTCTCGCGGGCAAAAGCGGCAGCCGCGATTTTCTCGTGACGCCGACATACAGGCCGGGCGTGAGGCCGTGCGATTTGCGCGCATGCTTGCCGGACTTCGTCACGCGCACGCTCGCCGACGCGCTGCCCGCGTTCGGCAAAAAAATAAAAGGATTCGACGGTATCGACGTTCCGATGACAGGCGTCGAGATGCGCTCGTCGTCGCCATGCCGCATCGTGCGTGACCGCGCGACGATGGAGTCGCTCGGCTGCGCGGGGCTCTACCCGATGGGCGAGGGCGCGGGCTACGCGGGCGGCATCATGAGCGCCGCCGTGGACGGCATGAAGGCGGCACTTGCTTTTTTCCATAAAATTCATTAATATGTTATGCAATGAATTGAACTAAAAATATTCATACAAGATAAATTTTGGGGAGGAAGTTTAATGGCTAGACTTTTTGGCACCGATGGTGTGCGAGGCGAAGCGAATCTTGAGCTCACGCCTGAGCTCGCGTATCGTCTCGGCCGTGCCGCGACACTTTATTTTGGGGAGAAGCATCCGGGGGAGAAGCCGCGCATATTGATTGGCCGCGACACGAGGCTCTCGGGCACGATGCTCGAGTCAGCGCTCTCGGCGGGCATCTGCTCCGCGGGCGGCGAGGCCGTCATCGCGGGCATCATTCCGACGCCTGCCATCGCTTATCTCACGAAGAAAATGGGCTTCGTGGCGGGCATCGTCGTGTCGGCGTCGCACAATCCCTTCTATGACAATGGCATCAAATTCTTCGGCGGCGACGGCTACAAGCTCCCAGACAGCGTCGAGGACGAGATAGAGGCCGTCGTCCACAGCATAGAGATGGCAGACGAGCTCTATCGCCCATCTAGGAGCCACGTCGGCAGCGTCACATACAGGCACGACCTCACGGCGCTCTACATCGACTTCGTGCTATCCACGTGCCATACGCGTCTCGACGGCATACGCGTCGTGCTCGACTGCGCGAATGGCGCGGCGTACGAAGTCATGCCGAAAATACTCAGGAGTCTCGGCGTCGACCTCGTCGTCATCAACGACGACCCGCAGGGCACGAACATCAACGACGAATGCGGCTCGACGCATCTCGACATGCTCAAAAAAGCCGTCGTCGACAATCACGCTGACATCGGCATCGCGCATGACGGCGACGCCGACCGCTGCCTCTGCGTCGACGAGAAAGGCGAGACCATCGACGGCGACCACATCCTCGTGCTCTGCGGCAAGCTCATGAAAAAGCAGAGCCGCCTACAAAAAGATACCATCGTCACGACCGTCATGGCGAACATCGGATTTTATCAGGCCGTCGAAAATGACGGCATGCGCGCCGAGATCACGAAGGTTGGCGACCGCTACGTCCTCGAGAACATGCTGAAAAATGGCTATAATCTCGGCGGCGAGCAGTCCGGCCACATCATATTCACAGACTTCTCCACGACGGGCGACGGCCCCATCACGGCGCTGCAGGTACTCTCCGCGCTGAAGCTCAGCGGCAAGACCGCTTCGGAGCTCAACGCCTGCATGGTGAGCTATCCGCAGCTCCTCGTCAACGTCACCGTCAAAGAGAAAGATGGCTGGGACGAGAACGAGAAAATAAAGAGCATCATCGCCGAGTGCAGCAAGGAGCTCGGCAAGACGGGCCGCATACTCGTGCGCCCGAGCGGCACGGAGCCACTCATCCGCGTCATGGCCGAGGGGCCGGACCAGGGCGAGCTCGAGACTGTCTGCCAGAAAATCGCCGACGTCGTGCGCGCGGAGATTGGCTGATGTTAACTTATGGTTAACGCGATAAGCCTCAAAAATTTAATATAAAAATCGCCACTGAAAAAATAAAGCGATGCGCATCATGTTGTGCGTGTCGCTTTTTTATTGCCTTCGTTGACACTCCCATTGGCGATGAAAATTCTTTTCAACAATCGAAAAATTCGTGCGCTCGAAGAAAAAATTTGCCAAAATATTTGTATTTGCTATTGCACTTCATTCCAATTAGGTATATGCTCTCCATCCTTGATGTGTAAACCTTTGCGTAACTTCCAGTTTATTTTTTCATCATGGATACAGATTTCATCAAATTTACATAAACGTTGATTTATAAGGCTTCTCAGGCATTTTTCATGATTTTCGGAAAATTCCATTCTGATTTGCATTTCGCGGCAAAATGAGTTACATTGTCTGATGGGTGCAAGGGAACGCGACGTTATGACTGCGTTAACACACCCTCGGTAGATAAGGCTGGCCTCATGTGCCCGCTCGGCGAGCGTGTCCACGTTTTGCTCAGTGCCGCGCGGCAGTGCAGGAGGTCAATCGGCAAATGCGGTGACAGGGGGCAGTGCTCCCGATGGATGAGCCGCTATGCTCCCTATAAGTGTCATCAATGCGAGCATGAGCCGATGAGCGCCCTGCGGCCTCCCGTGAGGGGAGCAAGGAGCCCTGCCAAACGACGGCGAGAGAGAGGTGAGAGGTCATCTTTGGGGGCCATGTGGCCCAAGGGTTTCATCATTCGGTTTTAGATTTGCGGGACGACACGACTGTCCTGCAAGAACTTATGAGGTGATAATTAATGGGACATCCGGTTACAACGAATCCGATTATTATCATGGTCATCAACATGACGATCGTCTTTGTCGTGCTGATTGCCTTGTCATTCGTCATTCGTTTGATTCACGTCATTGACCCAACCGGGAAAAAAAAACCTGAAGCAAAAGTAGCCCCGAAGGCTGCTCCTAAGAAAGCCGCTCCTGCAGCTGCTGCAGCCCCGAAAGTCGACAACAACGTCAACATCGCTGTCATCGCTGCCGCTGTTGCTGCTTACGGCGCAGGCTACAAGATCGTCACGGTTCGCCCGATTGAGCAGACAAACTGGAAAGTCGGCGGCCGTGCAGTCGCACTGCAGAATACGGTTTGCTAATAAGGAGGAAAAAGCACAATGGAATTTTTTGACGCGTTCGCTGTCTCCATCGCATCCGTATGGAACGACAGTGGATATGCTGCCCTCACAATAGGCAACATCATCATGATGGCCGTTGGCTGCGTGCTCCTCTATCTTGCCATTGGCAAAGAGTATGAGCCGCTGCTCCTGATGCCTATCGCATTCGGCTGCATCATGGCAAACTTCCCGAAGACGGGCTTCAACGACGAGATGAACGTCATGATGGCCATCGGCTTTGGTATCAAGTACGAAATCTTCCCACCAATCATATTCATGGGCGTTGGCGCTATGACGGACTTCGGTCCAATGATTGCCTCGCCTGACACGATGCTCCTCGGCGCTGCCGCACAGTTCGGCGTGTTCATCGCCCTCGCAGGCGCTATGCTCCTCGGCTTCGACATCAAAGAGGCTGCATCAATCGGTATCATCGGCGGTGCTGATGGCCCGACATCCATTTACCTTACGATGAAGCTTGCTCCGCATCTTCTCGGCGCTATCGCGGTCGCTGCGTACTCCTACATGTCGCTCGTCCCGCTGATCCAGCCGCCA
>OMWN01000071.1 GCA_900314765.1 uncultured Selenomonadales bacterium
AAAGTATAGCACATTTACTTTTAAATTAGCTACTTAAAGTAATACCGCCTGAAAGGCGGTGGTTTTTACCATCGACGTGGAAATAAATAAAATTTTTTACGCCGTGAGACCACCATCGACTGACCACACGGCACCCGTCACGAATGACGCACGCTCTGACGCGAGAAAGCAGATGACAGACGCGGCCTCATCTGCTGTGCCGATGCGTCCGAGCGGATAGACGGACGCCATTTCCCTGAGCGCGTCCTCGCGCGATGGAGCCGACGCAATTTGCCTCTCTGTGAGCGGTGTCATGATGTCGCCGGGGCACACCGCGTTGACGCGCACGCCGTCATGAGCGAGCTCGAGCGCGAGCGAGCGCGTATAGAGCGTGAGCGCACCCTTCGACGCGCTGTAAAGCGTGCAAAAATAATTGCCGTGGACGCCCGCGTCGCTCGACACGTTGACAATGTTGCCGTGCGTCTTTTTGATGTGAGGTATGGCAAAGCGCGTGACGAACATGGCGCCTTTCACATTCGTGTCCATGACGCGCTCGTACTCTTCCTCTGTGAGCTCTGCCGCATCATTTTCAACATAGACGCCGGCGGAATTGATGAGCACGTCGAGTCTGCCATATCTCGCTATCGTTTCATCGACAATTTTCTCGCAATCGGAAACGCGGCGCACGTCAGCCGCAACGAACATCACATCTTCTGCGCTCTCATCGTTCTCATTTGAAAACGTCCTTACTGCATCATCGCCGCGCTTCTCGCTCCGTCCGATGATGACAACACGCAAGCCCGCCGCAAAAAGCATTTTCGCCACGGCGAGCCCGATGCCCGACGTGCCGCCCGTCACGAGCGCGACTTTTTCACTCATCGCAATCAACACCTTCTTCCATCAAAAATAAGCATCAAACAAATAAAAGGGGACGCAAAAATGCATCCCCCCTTTTTTATGCTTAAAATTATTTCTTTTTCTTCGACGCGTTCACGGCATCTTTCAGCGCCTTGCCTGGCTTGAATGCAGGATTCTTCGCCGCCGCAATCTTTATCTCTTTGCCCGTCTGCGGATTGTGTCCAACGCGAGCGGCGCGGTCTCTGACCTCGAACGTGCCGAAGCCGATGACCTGTACCTTTTCGCCCTTGACGAGCGCTTCCTTGACACTCGTCATCCGCGCATCGACGACGAGCTCTGCTTCCTTCTTTTTAATCTCCGCTTTCTCAGCGATCTGAGCTACCAATTCACCTTTGTTCACGAGAAAAACCTCCTCATAAAAATTTGATACACAGCTATGATATGACTTAATCCTTTTAATTTCAAGGGGGTTAGGCTTTTTTCCACTCAAAAATGATGACATTTTGCTCTTTTAGGGACTTTCATCGCATTTTTTCGTGAAGTTTTGCCTGTTTCCAAAAATCATCGAGCTCGTCGAGAGTGAAATGCGACCAGTCGCCGCCCGCCTCGTTAACGCACTTTTCCACATAATGAAAGCGCCTCGTGAATTTCTCATTTGTCTCGAGCAACGCCACCTCAGGATTGACCTTCAAAAAACGTGAGAGATTGACGATAGAGAACAGCACATCGCCGAGCTCCTCGCTGATATGATTCTTCTCCCCCGCGTCGATGGCGTCCGTGAGTTCCGCAAACTCCTCGCGGCATTTCGCGATGACGGGCTCGATTCTGTCCCAATCAAAGCCGACATCCGCCGCCTTCTTCTGCAGCTTGTTCGCCGCGAGGAGCGCCGCCATGCCCTGCGGAATGCCATCGATGAGAGACGTGCGCTCTGGCTTCTCCGCACGTTTTATTGCCTCCCAATTTTTCAGCACGGCCGCGGCGTCGTTCGCCTGCACGTCGCCGAAGATATGCGGGTGACGACGAATGAGCTTGTCCGTGATGCCATCGACGACGTCCTGCATCGTGAATTCCCCGGCTTCCTCCGCAATACGCGCCTGAAACACAACCTGCAGCAGTAAATCTCCCAGCTCTTCACAGAGCAGCGTCTTGTCGTCCAAGTCAATCGCCTCGACGACCTCGTACGCCTCCTCGAGTATATGCTGACGCAGCGAGCGCGCGTCCTGCTCACGGTCCCACGGGCAGCCGCCCGGCTCCCTAAGCGTCCTCATGATGTCCGTAAGCGGCGTCATGTCAAAGCGCGCGCCATGCTTCATAGCGGGAATATACAGGCTCGTCAGATGATCAACGTCATGCTGTCTGTCGAGCTCAAAGAGCTTTATCGTGCGTATCGATTCATCAGGGAGGCCAAGATTGTGCGCGTACACGATTTCATAATCATCGGGCAAGAGTTCCATGAGGCTGAGTTTCGTGTCAGACGCGACAGTGAGGTCATAGACCTGCGTCACGAAAAGGCTCGTCGGAAAATCGACAGGGATTTTCTCCACATCTGCCGCATCGATGATTGTGAGTCCATCTATCGGGTCGATGCCCAGCCGCGCGCAGAATACCTCAGCAAAGCTCATCGACGGCAATATCTTTATCGGCACGTTGTGCGCCTTCGCCTTTTCCCTGAGCAGCACCACCGTGCGCTCGGCAACGAGCGGACTGCCCGGCACCGCATACGTGACATCATCGCCGCTCTCGGCCCTCGCTATGACGTCGGACGCGATGGCCTCGTAGAGCGACTCGAAATCATTCGCCTTTTCATACAGCGAGTCATACGTCGCAAATGTGACGCCTTGCCGCTTTATCTCATCGACCGTGGGATGAACGCCCGTCCTCAGCAAAAGTTTTTTTGCATTTTTTATTTGTTGCCACGACTCTATCGACATGAGCTCGAATGACCCCGGCCCCATGCCGACGACTGTTATGCTTCCCATCGTCTTATTCGCTCCTTCATTTTTTCGCGCTTTTCTGAGTCTCCGTTTCGCCCGACAGCATCTTCATGACCTCTAGGATGAATTTCACCAGTTCCTTCTGTGCCGCATACGGCAGCTTTATTCTGATAATCATCTGATCCATGAGAAGCTTCACGTGGTCTTTTTGCCAAACACTCAGTCTAGCGATATTCTCTGGCTTTATCACATGGTCATCAAAAAGCGTGAGCTCGAGGAAGAAATTATTTTTTATGATTGAGCGCACGCCTAAATCACGCGCGTAATTTTTCACGCGCGCCACGTCTATGAGGCGCATGACTGGCGGCGTAGGCTCACCAAATCTATCAATGAGCTCATCGAGCAGCATATTGATTTGCTCCTCGTTTCTTATCGCGGCGATGCGCTGATATATCTCTATCTTATGCATTGCGTCGTCGATGTAGCCGCCGTCGATATACGCCTCCACATTGATTTCTATCATCGGCTCCGGCTTTTCCACGACGGGCTTTCCAGTCTTGAGTTCCTTTACGGCCTCGTCAAGAAGCTGGCAGTACATCTCAAATCCAACGCTCATGATATGGCCGCTCTGCTCTGCGCCCAAAAGATTGCCCGCACCGCGTATCTCGAGATCGCGCATGGCGATTTTAAAGCCCGCACCGAGTTCTGCGAATTCCTTCATGGCCTGCAGGCGCTTCTCCGCCGTCTCCGAGAGAACTTTGTCACGCTGATACACGAAATATGCATACGCGAGGCGATGCGAGCGCCCGACGCGCCCGCGCATCTGATAGAGCTGCGACAATCCGAAATAGTCGGCGTCGTAAACGATGATTGTATTCGCGTTCTGCACGTCGAGACCATTTTCCACGATGCTCGTCGCGAGCAGCACATCAAATCGCCCTTCGTAGAAATCCATCATGACGCTCTCGAGTATCTCCTCGGGCATGCGGCCATGCGCTGTCTGTATCGATGCCTCCGGCACAATGGCGCTGATTCTGTCGCGCATCTTGTCGATGGAATCTATGCGATTGTATACGAAAAAAACCTGCCCGCCGCGCTTCAGTTCGCGCCTTATCGCCGAGGCAATCATCTCATCATTTGCCTCGACCACATACGTCTGTATCGGATAGCGCTCTGCGGGCGGCGTCTCTATGACGCTCATGTCGCGCGCGCCGACGAGCGACATGTGGAGCGTGCGCGGTATCGGTGTAGCCGAGAGCGTCAATACGTCTATGCCCGCCGCGATTGTCTTGATTTTTTCCTTTTGCTTCACGCCGAAGCGCTGCTCCTCATCGACAATGAGCAATCCGAGATTCTTGAATTGGACTTTTTTCTGATTGAGTATGGCATGCGTGCCAATCAATATATCGACTTTGCCTTCTTTGACATTTTTGAATGTCGCGCGCTGCTCCTTCGCCGTGCGAAAGCGACAGACGAGGTCTATTGTCGGGCCAAAGTCCATGAAGCGCTCCGAGAATGTCTTGAAATGCTGCTCAGCAAGCACCGTCGTCGGAACGAGCACGGCCACCTGATAACCACCCATGACGGCTTTGAATGCGGCGCGTATGGCGACCTCCGTCTTGCCAAAGCCCACGTCTCCGCAGAGCAGCCTGTCCATCGGGCGCGGCTTTTCCATGTCGGCTTTTATCTCATCGACGGCCTTGAGCTGGTCCTCCGTCTCCTCATATGGGAATGCCTCCTCGAATTCCCTTTGCCACGGCGAATCTGGCGGAAAAGCGATGCCCGTGAGCTCTCGTCTTTTCGCGTAGAGCTTCACGAGGTCTTTTGCGATGTCCTCGACCGACGCTTTCGCCTTCGCCTTTGCCTTTGCCCAGTCTGCTCCGCCCATGCGATGAAGCCGCGGTATCTCTCCCTCGGGGCCAATATATTTCTGCAGCAGGTGCACTTGGTCCGTCGGCACGAACAGCTTGTCATCGCCGCCGTATTTTATATGAAGATAATCTCGCTTGACGCCGCCGACGTCCATCGTCACGACGCCAAGGTATTTGCCGATGCCGTGATTTTGATGAACGACGTAGTCGCCGACATTGATTTCTCTGAAATGTGAAATCCTGTTCTCCGGCGAAATAGACGGCGCACGCAGTTTTTTCTTTTGATGGCCGAATATATCGCGGTCCGTGATGACGACGAGATGAGCGCCCGCAAGCTCGAACCCGCTCTGAAGCTGCCCCTTTGTGACCGTCACCGCCTTATCGGACAGCTCATCCGGATTATCAATCAATACAGAAGGAATGCGATGGCTCGCGAGCATCTCGCGCATGGATGACGCCTTCGTCTCATCGCCCATGAACATCAGCACACGTGTCCCCTGCTTCACCCAGTCACGCACATCATCGATGAGCAAATGAAACTGCCGCTGATACGGCGCTATGCTTCTTGCAGCGACGCTGACGATATTATCTGGCTCAGCATCGTGGATTTTTTGAAGCATCAACGTCGCGTATATGGTATTGTACGGGGAAGCACCCTCCACCATTTCTTCCCAGCTGAAAATATCTTTTTTTATCTCTGGGTTCTCGGTGACGCATTTGTGTATGTCGTCTCTGATACGGCGCGGTTCATCGAATACGACCACGCCATCACTAGAGAGATATGACAAAAACATTGAAGATTTTTTCAGCGAATCGAGTTTTTTCAGCGGCAATACGCTGACGTCATCGATGTTTCTCACAGAGCGCATCGAATCAATCGAGAACTCTCGAATGGAATCTATTTCATCGTCAAAGAACTCGACACGCACGGGGAGAATTCTGTTGATGGGAAAAATATCGACGATGCCGCCGCGCGTGCTGAACTGTCCTATATGCTCGACCTCATCCACATGCTCGTACCCAAGCTCCACAAGGCGCCTCAGCATGCTGCCACGCTCCATTACATTTCCCGTGGCAATGCGCAGGCTGAGCCTCGTGAAATCAGACGGCGTCATGTCATGCTGAGCAGCCGCCATCGATGTCGCGAGCACTATCATGCGCTCGCCGCCCATCATGCGCCCGAGAATGCCCATGCGTCGAGCCATCAGATCAATGCTCTTTACCTCCGCCTGAAAAGAGGCAATATCCACCTCAGGCAGTTCCTCCACGCTCACGCCATGAAGAAGCGTTTCCAAATTATCTCTCCACGCCACAAGTGACTCTTTGTCATGGACAATAATAACCATAGGACATGGCCTGCCGGCGTACGACGTCGCAAATGCGACATACTTCGGCGTATCACTCAAACCATATACAAGGCTTTGCCCCTTCTTTTTGCGGAACGACTGATTAATCTTCGCTATCCCAGCATCGGCGAGCATTGCCTTAAAAAATGCTTTCATTGTTGATTTTCCTTCTAATATCTATTCCTCAACAAAATATTTCATTGATGCTTTTTTCCACTCTTTGACAGAATAAAACGTCACGCGCTCGCCGAGATCATTCTCCCGCGCGATGCGATTGGCAATCTCCTCGCATTGCTCATGCGTCGTCGCATGCACCATGATGTAGAAATTATACGGCCAATCGGGCGTTGTCTTCCTCGTGTAGCAATGCGAAACTGTCTTCTCGCTGCTGATGCGTTGCCCGACCGTGTCAACGCGATCAGATGGAACGCTGAACACGCACAGCGCATTTGCCATGAAACCCGCGCGACGATGCTGTATCACGGCACCGACACGACGAAGGATTTTTCTCTCCTTCAGTTCTTTCATCTCTTTAATGAATTCATCCTCTGTTATGCCAACAGAAGAAGCCATGGCCGCGAACGGACATGGCGTGAGTGGGATTTCTTTTTGAAGAACTCGTATGATTTTCTTCTGAAGCTCGGTCAGCAATCGCATAATCCCCTCTCTATTGAATATGAAACTGCACGCGAACCTTATATGATTTTTCTGATTCCAAATCCATGAGCTTTTCTACACCGGGAAGCCCTTTTATCTCATCGAGTATTTTTTTCCTTGATGCGTCCGACGATATCTGAAGCGTGAACCAAAGATTATACTCTCCAATGCGCTCATAATTATGCGTGACGCCCGGATAGCTGTTTATCGCCTGCGCGACGTCGGCAATCTTATCCTCTGCGGCGCGTATGGCTATGAGCGATCCATTGTAGCCGAGCGCCTTTGAATTAAAGAACGCGCCAAAACGCCTCAGATAGCCGCGCTCTTTTAGGTGCATCAAATGAGCGAGAAATTCTTTCTCATCCATGCCGACTTTCTCTGCAAGCGCCGCAAACGGATGAGGGACAAGCGGCAGCTCATCCTGCACGACATTCAGCACCTTCTTGTCAAGCTCCGAAAGCTCTGCCTCACTTACTATTGGAACCACCCTCTATGCATCATGGAAATAGAAAAACATAAAATCCTCAAATCCTCAAATTTTCAAATCCATCTTATCAGATTCTAATGTTTATTCTATCAAAGATGTCACAATAGAGTCAAGCAATTCTGAACGTCCTTCAACTTTCAGCGAGGAAAAAGGAAGAACATCGAGCTCATCAACGCCCAATACTTCCTTTATGCGCTCCGCATTTTTTATCTTTGCTGTCTTGCTGATCTTGTCTGCCTTCGTCGCCACGATGAGCACGGGAATGCCATGCTCCATGAGCCAACGAAACGTCTTCTGATCCGACTCCATCGGGTCGTGGCGAATATCGATGAGCTGACACACGAATTTTATGTTCTTCGACTCAAGCAGATACTCCGTGATGAACTGCTGCCAAAAACGTCTCTCAGCACGTCCAACCTTTGCGTAGCCATATCCGGGCAAGTCGACAAGGTAGAAGCTCACATCGTCACTATCCCTCTTGAGCTCGACATCAAAGAAATTGATTGTCTGCGTCTTGCCTGGCTGCTTTGAGACGCGCGCAAGATTATGCACGTTCACCAGCGTGTTTATGAGAGACGACTTGCCGACATTCGACCGCCCAATGAATACGATTTCAGGCCGTCCGTCCGTTGGGTACTGTTCCTTTTTGACAGCAGACATCAAATATTTTGCCCTTCTCACTTTGACTTCCGCGGCACTGTTTTCTATTTTATTTTCCTTTGCTTCCATAATTCAGCTGTTCCTCAATATGTCACGCCCAGACGTGCTCGAGCACTTCGTCCATCGTCTCGACAGGAATGAACGTCAAGTGCTTCCTCACGCTCTCCGGTATCTCGTCGATGTCGCGCGTGTTTTCCTTCGGCAATATGATGGTGTGCATGCCCTCACGATATGCGGCGAGCACTTTCTCACGCAGGCCGCCTATTGCGAGCACGCGGCCGCGCAGCGTTATCTCGCCCGTCATTGCCACATCACTTCTGACCTTTTTGTTCGTCAATGCGGATATCATGGCGAGCGTCATCGTGATGCCTGCCGACGGACCATCCTTCGGCACGGCTCCCTCCGGCAAATGAATATGTATGTCCTGTTTCTCGTAGAAATTATCGGGCAGATGAAGCTCCGCCGTGCGGCTTCTGATATACGAAAGGCCAGCGCGTGCCGACTCCTGCATGACATCGCCGAGCTTGCCCGTCAGTATGAGCTGCCCTTTGCCTTTTAGCACAGTGGCCTCTGTCGGCAGCACCTCGCCGCCGACCTCTGTCCACGCCATGCCCGTGCATACGCCGACCTCCGGCACTTTGTTGGCCTTCGTCCACGTGTAGCGCGGCTTGTCGAGATATGTCTCAATCGTCTTCGCCATGATTTTCTCTGTCTTCTGCGTCTCGTCGCTGTCAACATACTGGCGCGCAACCTTGCGGCACAGCTTTCCGATGACGCGCTCGAGCTCGCGCACGCCCGCCTCACGCGTGTACCCATTTATGATATGCGAGAGCACAGCGGACGAAAGCGTGATATATTTCTTTGGCAGGCCGTTTTCCTGTATTTGTCTCGGCAGGAGATAGCGCTTTGCGATTTCGATTTTCTCCTGCTCCGTGTAGCTCCTGAGCTCTATGATCTCCATGCGGTCGCGCAGAGCGCGTGGTATTTCGCCGAGGTCATTCGCCGTCACAATCCAAAACACTTCCGACAAATCAAACGGCAAATCTATGAAGTGATCCTCAAATGTATTGTTCTGCGCAGGGTCGAGCACCTCGAGAAGCGCCGACGCTGGATCACCCTGATAATCGCTGCTGAGCTTGTCAACCTCATCGAGAAGGAACACGGGATTTCGTGTGCCGACATTTTTCAGCGCCGCGATGATGCGCCCCGGCATTGCGCCGACATACGTGCGACGATGGCCACGTATCTCCGCTTCATCGCGAATGCCGCCGAGCGATGCGCGTGTGAACTCGCGGCCAACAGCGCGCGCGATTGACGACGCAAGCGACGTCTTGCCGACACCTGGCGGACCAACGAGGCAAAGTATCGGCGCTTTCTGCTGCTTTTCGTCCACGCCGTCTTGCTCAGTGATGAGCTTATGCACGGCGAGGTAGTCGAGTATGCGCTCCTTGACCTTTTTGAGTCCGTAGTGGTCGCGGTTCAGAATACGCTCCGCCTTTTTCAGATTGATGTTGTCCTCGGAGAGTGTCTCCCACGGGAGCTCCAAGAGCCAATCGACGTAATTTCTGATGACGCCGAGCTCCGATGAGTAGTTGTTCATGTTGTCCATGCGCTTGAGTTCTTTTTCAATCGCATTTTTCACACGGTCGGGGTATTTGCCGTCCTCGAGTTTCTTTTTTATCTCCGAAATTTCTGCCTGACGGCCATCATTGTCGCCGAGTTCCTGATGAATGGCCTTAATTTTCTGTCTGAGATATGCTTCTTTTTGAATCTGCTCGATTTGCTTTCTGATGCGCGCGCCAATTTTCCGCTCGAGGCCAATGATTTCTATCTCATGCTCAAGAAACGCATACAGCTTTTTGAGGCGCTCGCTGATGTCGACGAGTTCCAACAGCTCCTGCTTCTCTTCAAGTTTGAGATTGAGATGGCTCGCAATGAGATCCGCGAGGCGGCCGACATCATCCATCATCGTGACGGAGACGAACGCCTCAGCTGGCATCTTCTGGCTAAGCTTAACCCATTTCTCGAATTGACTGACGACGCTGCGCGTCAGTGCCTCGAGCTCCATTGACCCCGTCTCTTCATCGCTGTCCTTATGACGCTCGACGACGACCGCATCGAATTTTTCCAGCGCGCGATAGCCAATGATGCGTCCACGGTACAGTCCCTCCACGAGCACGCGAAGAGAGCCGCCCGGCATCTTCACGAGTTGCTTCACCTCAGCGACCGTGCCCATGTCGTACATGTCATTCTCCGCTGGGTCATTGAGGCTCGCGTCGCGCTGCGCGCACAACAGGACCTTGTGGTCGTCCGTCATCGCCTGCTCAAGCGCCGCCATCGAGCGGTCCCGTCCCGCGTCAAGATTAACAATCATATATGGAAAAACGACCATGCCGCGAAGAGGCACAAGCGGCATTACTGGCGTATCCTTGCTCATAAAAGCATCCCCTCCAACTGTAAAAGCTCGTTAAATTATATCACAAAAAAGTCACATTTCTATAGTGAACTATCCGTTTTTCAATTTTTATTTCACAATTCCATTCGCACTAAAAATTATCAAAGAAAGCTATCGGGGCACACAAAAAAGGCACTGTCAACGACAATGCCTTTTCATCATATTTAATTGTTTTATCCCACGGATGCGAGTCTCTTGTTAAGCGGATCGATTGAGCCCCGCGATTTGCTGCGGTCTATCGTGAGCACGGGGTCTATGTGGTCCTTGACGACTTCTTTCGTCACCCTGCAAACGGTCACACCGTCTATCGACGGAACCTCGAACATGACGTTCCTCATGATGTCCTCAACGACGGAGCGAAGCCCGCGCGCGCCTGTCTTGTGCTTCAGCACTTCTTTCGCTATGAGGTGAAGCGCATCATCATCAAATATGAGCTTCACGCCGTCCAGTGCCAAGAGCTTCTGATACTGCTTGACAAGAGCATTGCGTGGCTCCGTCATGATGCGAACAAGTGAATCTTCCTCGAGAGCTTCGAGTGTCACCACTATGGGCAAGCGGCCGATGAACTCAGGAATGAGTCCATCCTTGAGCAAATCCTCCGGCATGACATGGCGCAGTATCTCGCCGATGTTCTTCTCATCATGCGAGTGCACTTCGGCGCCAAATCCCATGCTGTTTTTGCCGAGCCTGTCGGAGATGATTTTTTCAATGCCATCGAACGCGCCGCCACAGATGAAGAGAATATTCGTCGTGTCAATCTGTATCATCTCTTGATGTGGATGCTTTCTCCCACCTTGAGGCGGCACAGATGCCGTCGTCCCCTCAAGTATTTTCAACAGCGCCTGCTGCACGCCTTCGCCCGAAACATCGCGCGTGACAGACAAATTCTCCGCCTTGCAGGCAATCTTGTCGACCTCGTCGATATATATGATACCTTTTTCGGCGCGGTCTATGTCATAGTCAGCGGCCTGTATGAGCTTCAGAAGAATGTTTTCCACGTCCTCGCCGACATAGCCCGCCTCCGTGAGCGCCGTTGCGTCTGCCATGGCAAACGGAACATTCAGTATTCTCGCCAGTGTCTGCGCCAAGAGTGTCTTGCCGCTGCCCGTCGGGCCGAGCATCAAAATATTCGATTTTGCGAGTTCAACATCGTCGCGACGTCTCACGGCAGGCATATTGACGCGCTTGTAGTGATTGTACACCGCCACAGAAAGTGCCTTTTTTGCCTCGTCCTGACCTATCACATACTGGTCGAGGACATCGCATATATCCCTCGGCTTCGGCAGTCCCTGAATATCCACGGGAGCGTCGCTGCTGAATTCTTCCTCGACGATCTCGTTGCAGAGATCTATGCATTCATCGCAAATATAGACGCCTGGACCCGCCACGAGCTTTCTTACCTGCTCCTGCGCCTTGCCGCAAAACGAGCATCTATATTGTCCTCTTTCATCTCCGAACTTCACGTCGCATCCCCCTTAGAACGCTCAGATTCCATCCGTTTTTCTCGGCGGTCTTGCCTCTATGACCTCATCAATGAGACCGTATGCCTTCGCTTCCTCAGCGCTCATGAAGTTGTCGCGCTCCGTGTCCTCGATGATTTTCTCTCGCGGCTGACCCGTGTGCTTCACGAGGATGCCATTGCCAATCTCACGCAGGCGCAGTATCTCCTTCGCCTGTATTTGTATGTCCGTCGACTGACCCTGCGCACCGCCCAGTGGCTGATGTATCATGATGCGCGAAAGCGGCAACGCGAAGCGCTTGCCCTTTGCACCTGCCGCGAGGAGCAGCGAGCCCATGCTCGCGGCCTGGCCGATGCAGATTGTCGAGACATCCGGGCGGATGTACTGCATCGTGTCATAAATCGCAAGGCCCGCCGTGACGACGCCGCCAGGGCTGTTGATGTAGAGGTGAATGTCCTTGTCTGGGTCCTCTGACTCCAAAAAAAGGAGCTGTGCCACAACAACATTTGCCACATTATCATCAATCGGTCCACCGAGGAAGACAATCCTGTCTTTCAAAAGGCGCGAATAAATATCATACGCGCGCTCGCCGCGATTTGACCTCTCGACGACCATGGGAATCAATGCACTCATCAAAAACACCTCAAATAATTATTCTGCTGCCTTTATATTGTCAACGATGAACTTCGCGGTCTTTCTGCGCATCACCGTCACAGCGAGGTCGCCGATGCGGCCCTGCTCGTTGATGATTTTCTTGACCTGCGCAGGCTGTGCGCCATACATCTGCGACATCATGGCAATCTCATTGTCGATGTCCTCAGACGTGACTTTGATGTCCTCAGCCTTTGCGACAGCCTCGAGCATGAGGTCCGTCTTGACGTTCTTCTCAGCCGTCTCGCGATACTCCTCTTTGATTTTCTCGAGGTCCATGCCGGAGTACTGGAGATACTGCTCAAACTTCATGCCGCGCTGCTCAATGCGCATCGCGAGCTCCTCTATCATCTGATGGACGCGGTCGTCAACCATGACAGGCGGCACATCCATCTCTGCGTTTGCCGTTGCCTTGTCGATGGCGGCCACACGCTGCTCGTTCTCTGCCTTCGTCTCAGCGGCCTTCACGAGCTTCTCCTTGACATCCTTCTTGAGCTCATCGACAGTCTTGAAAACGCTGACTTTCTGAACGAACTCATCGTTAAGCTCTGGGAGCTCCTTGTGCTTTATCGTGTGAACCGTGCACTTGAATGTCGCAGGCTTGCCGGCAAGCTTCTTCTCCTGATAGTCCTCAGGGAACGTCACATTGACATCGCGCTCCTCGCCGACCTTCGCGCCGACGAGCTGATCCTCGAAGCCAGGGATGAACGTGTTCGAGCCGAGCGTAAGAGGATAGTCTTTGCCCTCGCCGCCCTCGAAAGCCTCGCCATCGACGAAGCCCTTGAAATCGAGCGTGACCATGTCGCCGCTCTTCGCCTCAGCGTCCGCCGCGGCCGGTACGAGCTCGGCATGGCGCTCGCGCATCTTGTCGATGTGCTCATCGACTTCTTTGTCCGTGACCTCGTCCACTTTCTTCTCAATGACGAGACCCTTGTACTCGCCGAGCTTGACCTCCGGCTTCGGAGTGACGACAGCCTTGAAAACGAGGGGCTTGCCTTCCTCGACCGTGACGCGCTCAAAAGCAGGATACGTCGCCATATCGAGGTTCTCCTCTTTGAGAGCCTCATTGAAATATTTCGGACCGACTTTCTCGTATGCCTCATCGAGCACGGCCTCTTTGCCGACATGCTGCTCAACGATGCGGCGTGGCGCTTTGCCACGACGGAAGCCCGGGATATTGACATGATTTGCTATGCGCTTTACAGCCTCATTTATGGCTTTGCTCCAATCCTCTACAGGAACCTCGATTGTCAGGACAACCTGCTGATTGTCGCCGTTCTCCTTCGTAACTTTCATTGTCTGAAATGACCTCCTAAAATTTCTTTTGTTCATCGTGCACAAAGCGAAACCATCTTTATAAGACTGTACTTGTGCCAATGCCATACGAAAAAATAATATCATAAACGAAAAGAAAAGTCCACTTAAACATTAAGGAGACGCTGATTATTTCAGCAATCGTCTTAATGAATCTTTTTCCGCCTAGCCTCGTCAAGATTCATCAGCGCACGAAAATTCATTCATCTGATGCTCGCAAAATTCATGAAAAGCAATCACTTCATTCATCTATCCATCCATCAAACATTCATCAAACAAAAAAACTGATGACACAGAAGAGAGTGTGTCACCAGTTTTCTATTGGTCAGGAATTATTCTTCCTTATTCTTTTCTTTCTTCTTTGGCAACGCGACGCGAACGTAGAGCTCGCGGAGCTGCTTCTCGTCGACGGTCGATGGCGCCTGTGCCATGACATCGGACGCGCTCTGCGTCTTCGGGAACGCGATGACGTCGCGAATGGACGCGCGTTTCGCCATGAGCATGATGAGGCGGTCGAGGCCAAACGCGATGCCGCCATGTGGTGGCGTGCCGTACTGGAACGCGTTCATCATGAAGCCGAAGCGCTCACGCGCGACTTCTGGAGAGAGGCCGACGGCCTCGAATACTTTCTCCTGCAGATCGCTGTTGTATATGCGCAGGCTGCCGCCGCCGATCTCGACGCCGTTGAGCACCATGTCGTAGGCAATGGACTTCACGCGGCCTGGGTCGGATTTGAGATACGGAATGTCCTCGTGACGCGGCGACGTGAACGGATGGTGCATGGCCTTCCAGCGCTTCTCCTCCTCACTGTACTCGAACATTGGGAAATCGACAACCCAAAGGAAGCAGAGCTTATTCGGGTCGATGAGACCACGACGACGTCCCATCTCGAGGCGCAGAGCGCCGAGAGCCTGTGCGACGACGAGACGCTTGTCAGCGACGACGAGCAGCAGGTCGCCCGTCTTTGCGCCCGTGGCTTCCTTGATTTTATCGAATGTCTCATCGCTGTAGAACTTCTTGAATGGCGACTTGATGCCATCCTCCGTATACTGCACCCATGCCATGCCCTTCGCGCCGTATCCCTGGACGTACTCGACGAGGCCATCGAGCTCGCGGCGTGGAATGTCTGCATAGCCATCGACCTTTATGCACTTCACCTGTCCGCCGGACTCGAGCACAGAGTTGAATACTTTGAACGTCGAGCCCTTGACATACTCCGAAATATCCATGAGCTCCATGCCAAAGCGCATATCTGGCTTGTCAGAGCCGAATCTGTCCATCGCATCGTCCCACGTCATGCGCAGGAACGGCGTCTTGATTTTCTCATTGATGGCCTTGTCGAAAATCTCGGACACCATGTTCTCCATGAGAACAAGGATGTCCTCTTGATCGACAAACGACATCTCTATGTCGAGCTGCGTGAATTCTGGCTGGCGATCAGCTCTGAGGTCCTCATCGCGGAAGCAGCGAACAATCTGGAAATATTTCTCGAAGCCCGAGACCATCAGAAGCTGCTTATAAATCTGCGGCGACTGCGGCAGCGCATAAAATTCGCCCGGATTGAGGCGGCTTGGCACGAGGAAATCACGCGCGCCCTCAGGCGTTGATTTGCAGAGCATCGGCGTCTCAATCTCGAGGAAGCCATGACGGTCAAAATAATCGCGCATGAGCTTTGCCACGCGATGACGCAGCATGATGTTTTTCTGCATCTCTGGACGGCGCAGGTCGAGAAAACGATACTTCAGGCGAAGCATCTCATCGACATCAATGCCATCCTGTATATAGAACGGAGGAGTTTTCGCCTTGTTGAGGATGCGCAGTTCCTCGCAGACAATCTCAATCTCGCCTGTCTCGATTTTCGGATTAATCGTGTCCTCCGTGCGCGAGCGCACCTTGCCGCGCACAGCAATGACGAACTCCGAGCGCAGCGACTCCGCCTTGTGGAACGTGCCCTCACTCATGGCCGCTTCATCGTAAACGGTCTGCACGATGCCGGAGCGGTCGCGCAGATCGACAAATATCAGTCCGCCGTGGTCGCGCCTTTTTGACACCCAGCCGCACACGACGGCCTCCGTGCCGACATCAGACTTTCGAAGCTCGCCGCAGTGATGCGTGCGCTTCATTCCTTCCAATGTTTCCATTTAACTTTTCACCTCAAAATAAAATTGGGTTTCAAAACTTTTTACCAACTTTTTATTTTATCTTTTTTTGCGTTTATAGTCAATTTATCAATTTTTGAGCTTCGAAATCACATCAGCCAGCGAAACTTTTTCCTGCTCGCTCGATGACATGTCACGGAGCATCACGGCATTTTCCTTGACCTCATCCTCACCGATGATGACGGCATGACGCGCACCGCTCTTGTTTGCCTGCTTCATCTGCGACTTCATGCTGCGCCCACCGTAGTCCATCTGCGCCGCTATGCCCGCGTCGCGCAGCTTCATGATGAGCGGAAATGCAACTTTCTTCGCTTCATCGCCGAGCGCCACGACGAACACGTCAGGATTCTCTGGCTTTGCTTCATAGAGGTGCTGCGTCTCTATTGCGAGCATCACGCGCTCGAGTCCGCACGCGAATCCAACAGCCGGCGTCGGTGCGCCGCCGATTTCCTCGACGAGCCCGTCATATCGTCCGCCGCCCGCCACGGCGCTCTGCGCGCCCAGTGGCTCATACTTTATCTCAAACGCCGTCTTCGTATAGTAGTCAAGCCCGCGCACGAGTCTCGGGTCCACTTCAAACGGTATGCCCGCAAGCGTCAGATATTCCTTGACCTTCTCAAAGTGATCGTGGCACTCTTCGCAGAGGCAGTCCGTAATCTCAGGAGCGCCCACCGCGAGCTCTTGGTCATGCTCAACCTTGCAATCCAAGAGTCTCATCGGATTGCGGTCATAGCGCGAGCGGCAATCATCGCACATCTCGCTGACTTTGTCCTTGAAAAACGCTTTGAGCTCTTCCCTGTACTTTGGCCGGCAATTTGGACAGCCGACAGAATTGATCGAGAGCTTCAAATCCTTGAGCCCGAGCGACTGAAGAAAACGCGTCGCGAGTATGATGATTTCGGCATCGACAGACGGATTCATCTCGCCTATCGCCTCGACGCCGAACTGATGAAACTCACGGAAGCGACCACGCTGCGGGCGGTCGAAGCGGAACATCGAGCCGATGTAGAACAGCTTGACGAGATTTGACTCAGCATAGAGCTTGTGCTCGAGATACGCGCGCACAGCCGAAGCCGTATTCTCTGGGCGAAGCGTTATGCTCCTGCCGCTCCTGTCGCTGAACGTGTACATCTCTTTCTCGACAACGTCCGTCGTGTCGCCTATGCCGCGCTGAAAAAGCTCCGTGTGCTCGAACATCGGCGTGCGTATTTCCTGAAAGCCAAAAAGGCGGCAGATGCTTCTGATTTTGTTCTCAACATAAAGCCACTCACCGACATCCTCTGGCAGTATGTCCTTCGTGCCGCGTGGCATCTGTGTCAGCATTACCTGATCCCTCCATTATATTTAGCTATGAGTTTGTGAAAATCTCCGAGGCGATGCCAGTCCAAAGAAACTTAGCAATTTCTTATAGGCTCTTTGGCTGGCTCCGAAGCGGCGTGTCCTCGCTTTTGCCGCGAGGAAGCCAGCATTAGAGCCTGTTGAAATTGCGCAGTGAATGAGGACTGGCATCGCCGAGGCATTTTCTAGCTATTTCACAAACCCATACGATTCATCTATTAAATTTTTTCTCTTGTCTATATAAAGCGATATTTTCTCAAGATACGTCTTCAAATCTTTTGGATTGAACGTCGCCTTGAGACGCCCCGTCGCGGGATTGACGACTTTTGTCGTCGCCGCGCCGCCCACGCCGATGATCGTCTGCCTTTCCTCCATGATTTGTATGTTGTACATGCTCTCGTGTCCACGCTTCGCACAGCCGATATTCTCGAGCTGGCCGCTCTGGTAGCCCTGACGATAGAGATAATACGGCGTCAGCCCCATGTCATGAATGCCATCCATCGCGACGCTGTACATTCTGCGCGCTGTATCGTCGTCAGGCAGGTTATTTTCCATCGCGCCGAGCATCAGATTCGTTTTGAGGTCTGAGCCGCGCTTGAGCGCAAGCGCATGAAGCGTCACATCATCGGGCGCGAGCTTTTTTATCTCGCTCATCGTGTACGCCACATCGCGCTCATCCTCGCCGGGCAGTCCGATTATGAGGTCCATGTTGATGGACGGTATGCCTGTCTCGCGCACCTCATGATACATTTTCACGATGTCAGCCGCCGTGTGCGCGCGTCCAATGCGCCTCAGCGTCGAGTCACGCATTGTCTGCGGATTGACGCTCACCCGCGTCACGCGATGCGCCGCCATCGTCCGAAGCTTTTCTTTCGTGATGCTGTCTGGTCGCCCTGCTTCGACGGTAAATTCCACCGTGCCCTTTTTGCCACCTAGACTCGTCTGGTAGAACGACTCCGTCACGAGGTCCATCATGCGCGCGAAATATCTCTCGGGCAAGCTGGTCGGCGTGCCTCCGCCGACGTATATGCTCTGAACTTTAAAGCCGTGCTCACGTATCGACTGCGCCGCCGTGCGCATGTCCATCTCAAACGTGCGCATGAACTCGTCGAGCACATCATCTGAGGGCAATATCACCGACGGGAACGAGCAATAGAGGCAACGCGTGAGGCAAAACGGTATGCCGACATAGACGCTGACCGTGCGCTCATCCGTCTCACTTAAAAATGGTCGCTCATAAAATGCAATGTCCGTCAAAAGCTCCGCTTTCTCACAGCCCACATCATAGTCATCGGCGAGCCGCGATATGATGTCCTCGCGATTCATTCCATCATCTATATAGCGGTGAACAATTTTCGACGGTCGCACGCCGTGCAGTATGCCCCACGGAGCAGGCGGAAGCGACAGCATCTCACGCGCCAATCGATAGAAATTGAGCTTCACGAGCCGGTGAATCGCCGCCCGATCAGCTTCTCCGTCTCGCGCGTATCCCGTCGTTTCACTTCTTTGCTCCGTGCCGTCCAAATGTTTCAGCGTAACCGTCGTCTTAATGGCGACACGTGGCTCACGCGCCGCGATTTCATGCGCCACGCTGAGCTCAGCGAAATCGACGCTTTCACCTCGCTCTGCGACAGCGATGCCGAAAAGCGACAGCACTTCCCTCGTGACTTTCGTGATGACCTCATCGGTCATATTAAGCGAAAATTTTCCTACCTTGATTTTTTTAGCCAAGCTTTGCCCTGCACTCCTTGCAATAGCCAAAGAACTTCACCTGATGATCGACGACCTTGAAGCCCGTCTTCTCCGTGACGTCCTTCTCGAGCTCATCGAGCATATCGTCTGGGAACTCCAAGACCTTGCCGCACTGCACGCAGATGAGATGATGATGCTGATGCTCATCCGGAGACATGCTGCCAATCTCATAGCGGCTGCATCCATCGCCGAACTCCATCTTATGCAGTATGCCCATCTCCGCAAGTAGCTCCATGCTCCTGTAAACGGTAGCGAGTCCGATATCCTTGTCCTTGCCTCTGAGGATGCCATACACATCCTCCGCCGAAAGGTGCTCACCCGGGCTATCTATGAATACCTGCAGCACAGTTTTTCTCTGCGTCGTGAGCTTGTACTGATGCGCCGCCAGTCTCTGGCGCAATACATCCATCGTAATTTGACCAGCCATTTTGCCGCCCCCTTGAAAAATTCAACCAAATTTATTTATCACAGATGAGACATAGCTCATTTAATAATGTTAAATTAATAAAAACTCATCTTATTATTGTATCGTAACGCATATTATTTTGCAACAACAAAAAAGGCCATGCAATGTGAATGGCCTTTTGTCAAATTCATTATTCTCGTTAATATCCAGAGCATCGATTTTATGACGTCATCCGCGCTCCGGCTTGCCTACCGTCGCCGCATACACAGCAAAATCATTTTCACCGTCGAGGCCGAGCACCGCATTGAGTTTCTCGTCATCAAACTTGCCCACAGCGCATGTTCCAATCTTTTTCGCGTGCGCCGCAAGATAAAGATTTTGACACGCATGACCCGCGTCAATAAAAATATAACGGGCTGCGCGATTGCCGAACTTGTGCGCCATGCGTTTGAAATCAGCGCACCAAATGAATGTGACCGCGCTTTTCGCCACCATCTCGCTTTGATAAAACGCTGGCAACACATCGCCTATCACATCGTCACCGAGCCTCACGGGAAGCAGCGCATGTCCGAGGGCGAGGAAACGATAAAGCCCTTTCGGTATGCCCTCGACATTGTCCACGAGAAGATACGTCTCAAATGCGTGACGCGCGCCCGCCGATGGCACGTTGCGCATCGTGCCACCGTCCGGCAGTGCCATCTTGACGCCCTGCGAGCACCACAGGAGGAAAGACAATTCGTCCATCGTGATTGGCTCATCCGTATAAAACCTCAGCGACGCTCGAAGCTCCACCATCTCGAGAAAATTTATATTCGTGTCTTTGAAAAGGTCGGGCTCTGGCAACCTATAGACGCGCGCATCGCATGGACACGGCTTCTCCGGTGGCGGCACAGGCCCGTCCATCGGCTTGCTGTTCTCGCACGTTGTCTCAGTGAGAAACTTTGTCATCAATTCTGTCTCTGTCATCATCACATCTCCGGTCTTATGCCTGTCTTGCCCTCAAATTTATGATACTTGCCGCCATGACGACGGTTCATGAGCTCCGCAAAGAGCGCATCCGGCGCGATATTGTGAAACGCCAAAAGCACCATGCAATGATACCAGAGGTCGCCCATCTCGTAGATGATTTCCTCGCGGCTCATGTTCTTCGACGCAATAATAGTCTCTGCCGCTTCCTCGCCGACTTTCTTCAAAATTTTATCTTGACCGTTCTTGAAAAGATAATTCGTGTATGAGCCTTCAACAGGATGAAGCTGCCTGTCCTGTATGACATTGTAAAGCTCGTCGAGCACCGTCACGAGCGAGCCGTCTTCCTTCTTCGGCCCATCATCGATGACGGCTATGCTCTTGCCGCTGTCGCCGATGCGACGCCCCGAGAAGCAGGAATATGTGCCCGTGTGACACGCGACGCCCTTCTGATGAACGCGCACCAAAAGCGTATCGCCGTCGCAGTCGTATGAAATCTCCTTGACGCGCTGCGTGTTGCCGGACTCCTCGCCCTTCTGCCACAATTTTTGCCTGCTGCGACTGAAAAACCACGTGAATCCTGTCTCTATCGTTTTCAAAAGTGACTCGCGATTCATGTAGGCAAGCATGAGCACCTGCCCGTTCTCCTCCTGCACGATGGCAGGCACGAGGCCGCGCTCATCGAACTTCACCATGGAGATGTCAATATTATTCGTTTTCTTTTCCTGTGTTTCTTCATTTTCCGTGCCGTCTGTGATTTTTATTTCCATTAAAATCTTACCTCCACACCACGTGATTTGAGATATTCCTTGACCTCGCGTATCGTGAATTTGCCATAATGAAAAACGGAGGCCGCGAGCACCGCGTCCGCCTTGCCGAGCGTCAGCACATCGTAGAAATGCTCGAGCTCGCCCGCGCCGCCTGACGCAATCACGGGCACATTGACCGCCTCAGAAATCGTGCGCGTGAGCGGTATGTCGTAGCCGTCCTTCGTGCCGTCGGCGTCCATGCTCGTCAAAAGTATCTCACCCGCGCCGAGCGCGACCGCCTTTTTTGCCCACTCGAGCGCGTCAATGCCCGTCGGCGTCCGCCCGCCGTTCGTGTATACTTCCCAACGATTGTCGCCGCATCTCCTCGCGTCTATCGCGATGACGACGCACTGGCGACCAAATTTCTCTGCGCCCTTTTGAATGAGCGACGGATCATTCACTGCCGCCGTATTGAGCGACGTCTTGTCCGCGCCTGCCTTGAGCATCGCGCTCATGTCATCCGTCGAGCGTATGCCGCCACCGATGGTGAACGGGATGAACACCTGCGACGCGCAGCTTCTCGCGACATCGACCATCGTGCCGCGCTTGTCACTTGACGCCGTGATGTCGAGGAAAACGAGCTCGTCTGCCCGCTCCTCATCATAGCGACGCGCGAGTTCCACTGGGTCGCCCGCATCGCGCAGACCAACGAAATTCGTGCCCTTGACGACGCGTCCTTCTTTCACATCGAGACAAGGAATAATTCTTTTTGTGTACATTCATGCCACCTCGTAGTTGATGGTATCTGTATTTCCATTACAATATTATAGCTTGTATGATGATTTTTTTCAATCGTCGTAACTTTACTGTATTTTCATTGTAGATTCACTGCAGCATTGTCATCGCGATTTACTGTCATATTGAAACGAAAGAAAACTGTCCACTTTCATTTTGCGACTATTTTATAATACGTTGCTTTTTTATATATTATCATCTATAATTGTTGTGCGAATGAAGCAGAATTGTTAAAAATTTGTAAAATATATCTCCTATGGAAAGAAGAAGGTTTTATCATGTCACTCAATACAGGCAAAGACAAAAAAAGAGTTGTCATCGTAGGCGCAGGCTTTGGCGGCGTAAAAGTCGCGAAGCTGCTCGATGGACCAAACCTCGACGTCATCATCGTCGACCGCAACAATTTTCACCTTTTTCAGCCGCTCCTCTATCAGCTCTCCACGTCCGAGATAGATGAAAATGAAATCGCGTATCCTGTTCGCGCATTCTTCCGCAATTCATCGAATGTGAATTTTCTCATGGCAACAGCCGAAGACGTCGACAAAGAAAATAAAATTCTCAAGACGAGCGAGGGCGATGTGCCGTTCGACTACCTCGTGCTCGCGGCAGGCGCAACGACAAATTTCTTCGGCATGAAATCAATCGCGGACAACGCATTCGGCATGAAGACGCTGCAAGAGGCCATAAAAATACGAAACCACGTCCTGCGCATGTTCGAGCAAGCGTCCACGTGCACAGACGAAGCCGAGCGTCGCAAGATGCTGACGTTCGTATGCGTCGGCGGCGGCCCGACGGGCGTCGAAGTCGCGGGCGCTCTGTCCGAGCTCATTTACGGCGTCATAAAGAATGAATACCATAACCTCAACGTCAGCGAGGCAAAAATCGTGCTCGTCGAGGCAATCGACAGACTGCTCTCGATGATGCCGCCCGATCTCTCCGAGGAAACGGCGCGCGTCCTGCGCGAGAAGCGAAACGTGGACGTCAGGCTTAACACGGCATGCAAGGACTACGACGGCGAAATGCTGACGTTCAAGGAAGGCGAGCCGCTGCCGACGCGCACCGTGATATGGTCAGCAGGCGTAAAGGCCGTGAGCCTCATGACGAAGCTTGGTGTTGAGACGGATCGCTCTGGGCGCGTCAAAGTCAACCACTCACTCCAGCTTGAGGAATACCCAGAGATATTTGCCATCGGCGACTGCGCATGCTACATCGAAAACGAAGGCGAGCGGCCACTGCCGACGGTCGCGCCTGTGGCAACGCAACAGGCCGTTGTCTGCGCCGACAACATCAAGAGACTCGCGAGCGGCAGCAATGTGCTCACGCAATTTAAATACAAGGACCTCGGCAGCATGGCGACGATATGCCGAGGCAATGCCGTCGCCTCGATGGGCAGCATGAAAATGAAGGGCTTCTTCGCGTGGGTTGCGTGGATGTTCGTTCATCTCCTGCGCCTCGAGGGCGGCTACACGAATATCACCGTGCTCTACAAATGGTTCTGGAATTTTCTCTTCGGCCTCAGACTAGGCCGCGTCATCACGGATACGAAAATAGCAGAATAAAAAATAATCTAAACGAAATCAAAAAAGCAGACCTTTTGGTGTCATTGGTGTGCATCCCGTCAAGTGGACAAATGAAATAATAAAAATCGTATTCAGAGGAAACTGCGTGGTTTTGAGCAGTTTCCTCTAT
>OMWN01000040.1 GCA_900314765.1 uncultured Selenomonadales bacterium
AAGAAAATGACACGGCGATGCACAGGATTTAAATTTTTAATTCAAAAAAATTTAAAATTTGTGTCCAGTTTTTGTTGACTAGTGCAGTTGCTTGCATTTTTGTCCGCCTGCCTTATTCCAATACGTGTGCCGTCAGGAAAATCATGATTTCCGAATCGGTCTTGCTCGTCTTGAGCGAGCGGAAAAACGCGCCGATGATGGGCAGGTCGCCAAGGAACGGCACCTTGCTCATGACGCGCGCTTCCTCGCTGCCGATGAGCCCGCCGATGACCATCGTCTCGCCGTCCTTGAGCCGCACGGTCGTGTCGGCTGAGCGCTTTTGAAATCTGTACGCCTTTATGTCGTCAACGTAGAGCGGCGACGACACTTCTGTATGGACGAGCGCCGTGATGGCGCCGTCGGGATTGACGCGCGGCGTGCACCTGAGGATGATGCCCGCCTCGCGGTACTCTATGGACGTCGTCGTCGTCGCGTTCGTCGTCGAGACGGTCGGCACGGGGACTTCGCCGCCGATGTTGATGACGGCCTCTTTTCCCTGCAGCGTCGTGATGTTTGGGCGCGCTAGTATTTTCGCTTTGCCGTCCGTCACGAGCGCGTTTATCTTCGCCGAGTAGTAGAACTCAAATGGGTGACCCTCTGGCCCGTGGCCAAACTGTATGATGCCGGGGATGGAGCCATCGCCGTACGTCCTGTCCACCTCGACACGCGGCACGTCATCCGTCACGGTCGAGTGCGAGCCGTCGGGGTTTTCGATGGAGTGGCGATGCGTGTCGTACTCGACGTGGTATCTCGGGTACTGCGGCACTTTGCTCCACTCCCACTCGATGCCGAGATTTTTCGCGGCGTCCTTTTGGAGAGCGATGACCTTGGCCTCGAGCGACACCTGCTTTATGGGCTTGTCGATGGCCGCGATGATTTTGCGCGCGGACTCGGCCTCGCTCGATGTGCCGTAGAGCACGATGGAGTTTGTGCCACTGTCGATGAGTATGCGTTCGTCGTCGTCATCATCATCGTCGTTATTGTTTGTCGACGAGCTCGATGATGATTTCTTCGTCACGTCGTCGTCGAGGTCATCGTTGTCCCATAGCGCGAGCGCGATGGCGTCGCGCACCGTCGTGAGGTCGGCGTAGTCGACGGGAAACACGTACGCGTGGTACATGCCCGTGCTGTTTACTTTGCGCGTCGTGACGACCGTGACGCCGCCCTGCTGCTCTATGATGAGCCCCTTCGAGGCGGCGATGAGGCTGATGGCGTCAGCGGGCTCTATGTCGTCGAGCGATATGGTGACGCTTCCTTTGACGGAGTCGTCAATGACGAGCCCGATGCCGCCAGCGTCGGCAATCGACATGAGCACGGCGCGGACGTCGCCGTCAATGATGTGCGCGCTGATGGGCGAGGCGAGAGCGACGGATGTCAGCAACGCATAAAAAATGACAGAAAGAAAAAAGGCTTTCACTTCGTCGCTGTTACCTCACTTTTCTTCAATGATGAGCTCATGCGTCTCGCCGTCGTATTCGAGCGTGGCGCCTCTCGGAGAAAGCGCGATGAGCGTCATGCCGTCACGCGTATCGCCAAGCGTGAGCATCGTCTGACGTGCCCCTCGCTTCACGATGGCAGAGCCGCCGCCGTCGGCTGAGAGCACGACGCCGACGAGCTTCACCGACGCGCGGCGCGCGATATGCTCTGACGCATCGCCATGCGCGCGCGTCGTGTCGTTTGTGCTGTGTGCGCTTTCCGTAGCTTTCGCGGGTTCGTCATGCGCCAGTGAAAATGGCACTTTCATCGTTGGCCGCGCGCCGTTTTCATAGCGCAGTCCCGCTGCGCCGCCTCGCGCATTATCGTCGATTTGCCTGAATTCGTACGCGGCAAAAAATTCATGCCCCAAAAGAAGCATGAAGACGATGACCGCCGTCGCGCCGATGATGGCGATGCGCTCGCCGCCGGGCTCGCGCGTCATGAGTGGCTTGAAGGCGCGACGATAAAGCGGCCTGAGCGACGATTTCACGCGATGAAGCGCCGATGCGAGCATGCCACCGCCCTGTGGCGTCGCGTTGTTTCCTCTATGGAAGAAATTTCTCATTCTTGTAATTCTATGGAGCGGCTAAATCAGAATTGCGTTTTGCGAGCCTTTATATCCGCGAGGCGTGGCCCCATGATGCGCTTGTACGCTTCGACGCCCGGCTGATTGAACGCGTCGACGTTCGCAAGCTCGCCCTCGTAGGCGACGGACAGCGCGAGGAGGTACATGATTTGGCCGAGATAGTAGGCGTTGAGCTTCGGCAAGCTGAAAAGCGCGTTGAAACGGCCATTCGACGTGAGCGCCTCGGCGTTTGATTGGCGGGCAGCCTCGAGCGCCTCGGCCATCGTCACGCCCGCGATGTCTGAGAGATTGCCCTCGCCGGGGAAGAAGTCCGGGATGATGATGTCATCGGGCCAATCCTCCACGCGGATGAACTGGACGATTTTGTCGAGTTTGCCCTCTTGGTGCTGCTGCGTCTGCGCGTGCATGTCCGTCGTGCCGACGGCGACAATCGGTGTGCGGCCATAGTGCACGACGTTGCCTTCTCTGTCCTTCTCCTTGCCGAGCGACTCGGCGAGGAGCTGTATGTACCACTCCGAGAGCGATTTCAGATAGTCGCCGTACGGCATCAAGACCTCAATGTCGCGGCCATATTTCTCAGCGGCGATGTATTTGAGCGCGGCGTTCAGCATGGCGGGATTTTTCATGACGTCGTCCGTCTTCGAGGCCTCGTCCATGTCGCGCGCACCTTTGAGGAACGCCTCAATGTCAAATCCGCAGCAGACGCCGAGCGTGAGGCCGACGTCCGAGAAAACGGAGAAGCGTCCGCCGACGCCATCGGGCACACGGAACGATGTCCACTTTTCTTCGAGCGCGATGCGCTTGAGCGTCGTCGGGCGGCGCATGTTCGGGTCCGTCACGGCGACAGCGTACATATCGACGTTGAACGCGTCCTGTAGCTCGTTGCAAATCACCATGAAGTTCGACATCGTGTCGAGCGTGCCGCCGGACTTCGAGATGACGAGCAGCACGACGCGGAGCTCGCGGTGCTTGTGCGTGTTCATGAGGTCTGCGAGGTGGCGGATGTGGTTGATGAGCTCATACGTGCGGCGCGGGTCGATGTTGTTGCCGCTGAAATAGATGCGCGGGTAGCCGTGGCGCTCATCGTCTGTCATCTCGTTCCAGAAATCGCCGCACTGCACATCAAACAGCACCTTGTTGCCGAGGTACGAGCCGCCGATGCCGAGCGATATGACGACATCGACGTCCTTCTTCATCTCCGCGCCGAATGCCTTCAAATCTTCGATGGACTCTGGCGAATTGATATTTCCCTCTTCGACGTATGGCAGCTCCGTGAAAAGCACCTTTTCGTGCGTCCCGTCCTTCGAGAGATGACCACGGACTTTGCCTGTCTCGCGCATGTGGCAGACGGCCTCGTGCGCCGCCTTCAGACGCGGGGCGAGCTCCCTTAAGTCGTCTGCGGTGACTTTGCCATCGCCGAATAAATTATCGTAGTCGAATGTAAATCCAGAATCGAGTTTCAACGCCATACAAAAGCCTCCAAAAATGGTTTTACACAATTTTAGAAATTAAAGACATAAATATATCGATTTATTTATTTTTCTCCTTTGCGAGGAGCGGACCAATGGAATTCACGAGGTACGCCATGAAGCGGTCGCGGAGTTCTGGCCGCTTGAGCGCCTGCTCGACGGTCGCCTCGAGGAACCCTTCCTTGTCGCCGATGTCGTATCGTCTGCCTTGGAATTGGTAGGCGTAGACGGCCTGCTCCTTTGCGAGCACGCGAATGGCATCCGTGAGCTGTATCTCGTCGCCGCGCCCGGGCTTCGTGTTCTCGAGCAAATTGAAAATCTCAGGGTCGAGGATGTACCGACCGAGCACAGCGAGGTCTGATGGCGCCTCATCTATCTCTGGCTTTTCGACGAGGTCGATGGCCTGCCAGACGTTGGGCTTTATGGCGCGCGGCGTGACGATGCCGTACGACGACACGCGGCTGTGTGGCACGGTCTGCACGCCGAGCACGCTGCCGCCAAGGTCATCGTAGACGTCGATGAGCTGCGAGAGGCACGGCACCTCTGCGTCGACGATGTCATCACCAAGAAGCACGGCGAACGGCTCATAGCCGACGAACTGCTTTGCGCAGAGCACAGCATGACCAAGCCCTTTTGCCTCTTTTTGACGAATGAAATGTATTTTGATGTCGGAAATCTTTTCTATCATTTTGAGCAGGTCGTATTTGCCCTGCGCCTTCAGCTGCAGCTCGAGCTCTATTGAGCGGTCGAAATGGTCCTCAATCGAGCGCTTGTTGCGGCCCGTGATGATGAGTATTTCCTCGATGCCGGAGGCGAGTGCCTCCTCTATGATGTACTGGATGGCCGGCTTGTCGACGATGGGCAGCATTTCTTTCGGCTGCGCCTTCGTCGCGGGCAGGAAACGCGTCCCGAGTCCCGCCGCCGGTATGATGGCCTTACGAATTTTCTGCATGGGAATTCTCCTAGTTCATGCGCGTATTTTTGCAAGTAGCTCGTCCGTCTTTTCTTTCAAGAGCTTCTTGTCGGCGCGCGTCTCGACGTTGAGCCTGATGACGGGCTCCGTGTTCGACTTTCTGAGGTTAAATCTCCACTCTGGGAACTCGACTGAGAGGCCGTCCACCTTGTTGACCTCGCCTTTGCCGCCGTATTCCTTCTCCATGCGGTCAATGACAGCCTGCGCGTCGGCGACGGTGCTGTTTATTTCGCCGCTGCATGGGAACTTCTCCATGCGCTCGCTCATGAGCGCGGAGAGCGGCTTTCCTGCCTCGCTCACGAGCTCCATCGTCGTGAGCCACACGAGCATGCCGCTGTCGCAGTACGAGAACTCGCGGAAATAATGATGCGCGCTCATCTCGCCGCCGTAAATCGCGTTTTCTTTGCGCATCTTGTCTTTGATGAAGGCGTGGCCACTCTTGCACATGACGGCGCGCCCACCCATCGCCTTCACGATTTCAAGCGTGTTCCACGTCATGCGCGGGTCGTAGATGATTGTCGCGCCCGGGTCTTTTTTGAGGAACGATTGCGCGAGGAAGCCAACCATATAATAGCCTTCGATGAAGCCGCCCTTTTCGTCGAACAGGAAGCAGCGGTCGAAGTCGCCGTCCCACGCGACGCCCATGTCGGCGTGATTTTCGATGACGGCCTTGCTCGTCGAGTCGCGGTTCTCTGGGAGCAACGGATTTGGCACGCCGTTCGGGAACGTGCCGTCGCACTCGTTGTAGACGGTGATGACTTTGCACGGCAGATGCTTCATGAGCTCATTGACAATCGGACCGCCGGCGCCGTTGCCCGTGTTCGCGACGATCGTGAATGGCTTTATCTTCGACACGTCGATGTACGTCAGAAGATGCTTCACATACGCCTCCGTGATGTCAACTTGGCCAACACTGCCCTTTTTCTCAGCGACAGGCTTCAGGTCATTTCCTATGACTTTTTTCTCAATGTCCTTTAGTCCCGTGTCGGACGATATGGGGCGCGCGCCCTCGCGGACGAGTTTCATGCCGTTGTAGTCCTTCGGGTTGTGGCTCGCCGTCACCATGATGCCGCCGTCGAGCTGTAGATGCGCCGTCGCGAAATAAATCATCTCCGTGCCGCACTGGCCGATGTCGATGACGTCGCAGCCCGCATCCGTGAGACCGCGCGTGAGCGCCTCGGCAATTGACGGCCCCGAGAGGCGAATGTCATGGCCGACGCAGACCTTCTTCGCGCCGATGAGATCGACATACGCGCGCCCGACGCGATACGCGAGCTCCTCATTGACCTCCGTAGGATAAATGCCCCTGATGTCGTACGCGCCAAAGCTTTTGTTTGATAGTTCCACTCTTACCACTCCCGTCATTAAAATAATATTTATAGCGATTTCAAACACATATTGACATAAAATGATATTCATTCATATCATACCATAATTCCTTAAGTCCTACGACAATTTTCTCAAAAAATTGTGATTAAATTTTGTAAAAATTTCGTAATCAGTAATCAAATTATGCGCGTGTGAATTATTTTTCGATTAAAGTGATTATGAATCGCTCGAAAAATTTGCACGCGCCACGCGAATGACGTGACTCAGTTTTCGTGTGTCGTTAATTTCTGAATCACTCGCGAATAAATTTTATGATTCACGCGATTGAATGAAAAAATTTTGTAAAGCACAACGAATCATATTGACAATGACAGCAAAACAGCTAACGTAATAATTGAAGGGTTAAATTTGAGGAGTCAGACAATCAAATGTAAAATCGAAAGATTTTTGGAGGGGATATTTTGACACTCGGTGAACTCAGGATAGGAGAGACCGCTGTCATAGACGCTGTCGGCGGCGAGGGGGCGCTGAGGCAGCATTTTCTCGATATGGGCATCATCCCGGGCGCGGAGATAGCCGTCGTGAAGCTTGCGCCGATGGGCGACCCAATGGAGGTGAGGCTTCACGGCTACGAGCTCACGCTTCGCCTCGACGACGCGCGCCAGATCGCCGTGACGAAAACAGCGGCGCAGAGAAAAGAGCCGCAAAAAAGAAAGCGCAGAAATCCTGCGTCGCATCCAGCACTCGGCGAGGCTCCAACGAATAAGAGCAAAACGAATGGCGTTGAGACGGAGGAGCCGTACCTCGACGACCATCTGCTGACGTTTGCGCTCGTCGGCAATCAGAACAGCGGCAAGACGACGCTTTTCAATCGCCTCACAGGCGCCAATCAGCACGTCGGCAATTTCCCCGGTGTGACCGTCGACCGTAAGGACGGCGCGATACTCGGCCATCCGAATACGCTCATCACGGACTTGCCTGGCATCTACTCCATGTCGCCGTACTCGAGCGAGGAGATCGTATCGCGAAATTTCGTGCTCGACGAGAAGCCCGACGCCATCATCAATATCGTCGACGCGACGAACATCGAGCGCAATCTCTATCTCACGATGCAGCTCTTAGAGATGAATATACCGATGGTCATCGCGCTCAACGTCATGGACGAGCTCGTCGGCAATGGCGGCTCCGTCGACATCAACCGCATGGAAGAGCGCCTCGGCGTGCCAGTCGTGCCCATATCGGCGGCGAAAAACGAGGGCGTCGCCGAACTCGTCGCACATGCCCTGCGCGTCGCGAAATATCAGATACGCCCCGTTAAGCAGGACTTCTGCTCGGACGACAGCCACGGCGGCGCCGTCCATCGCTCTATACATGGAGTGTCGCAGCTCATCGGCGACCATGTGAAGCGGGCGGGTCTGCCGCTGAAATTCGCCGTGAGCAAAGTCATCGAGGGCGACCACCTCATCATCGACAAGCTGCGTCTCGACGACAATGAGCTCGAGATGCTCGGCCACATACTCGTGCAGCTCGAGGCAGAGCGCGGACTCGACAGGAGCGCCGCCATCGCGGACATGCGATTTTCGTATATAGAGAGCGTGTCAGAGGAGTGCGTCGAGAAGCCTGTCGAGAGTCGCGAGCACAAAAGGAGCCAAGAGCTCGACAAAGTGCTCACGGGCAAATACACGGCCATTCCAATTTTCGTCGTCGTCATGGGGCTCGTGTTTTATCTGACGTTCAACGTCATCGGCGCATTTTTGCAGGATGAGCTCGCCGCCCTCATCGACGCGGCAAAAGACGCGGTCGATGCGGGACTCACGTCGTTCGGGCTGAACGAAGTCGTGAAAGACCTCATCGTGAGCGGCATATTCGAGGGCGTCGGCAGCGTGCTGAGCTTCTTGCCGATTGTTGTCACGATGTTCTTTTTCCTATCGCTGTTGGAGGACTCGGGCTACATCGCGCGCGTCGCGTTTTTCATGGACAAACTCTTGCGAAAAATTGGCCTTTCGGGGCGCAGCATCGTGCCGCTCCTCATTGGATTCGGCTGCACGGTGCCGGCCGTCATGTCGACGCGCACGCTGCCGAGCCAGCGCGACAGGCGCATGACGATACTTTTGACGCCGTTCATGAGCTGCACGGCAAAACTCCCGATATACGCGTTCTTCGTCGGTGCATTCTTCCCGCATGAGGGCGGCCTCATCATGACGGCGCTGTATCTCCTTGGCATCGTCGTCGGCATCATCGTCGCGTTTTTGTACAAGAAATTCGTGTTCAAGGGCGAGGCCGTGCCGTTCGTCATGGAACTCCCAAACTACCGCATGCCGAGTGCGCGGAGCACGCTTCAACTCATGTGGGAAAAAGCGAAAGACTTCATTCAAAAGGCGTTCTCCGTCATATTCATCGCGACGATTGTCGTCTGGTTCCTGCAGAGCTTCGACATTCGCATCAACGTCGTCGAGAATTCCGCCGACAGCATCATGGCCATGATAGCGGGCGCCATCGCGCCGATTTTCAAGCCGCTCGGCCTCGGCGATTGGCGCATCACGACATCGCTCATCAGCGGCTTCATGGCAAAGGAGAGCGTCGTCTCGACACTCGAGATACTCTTCGGCGCGGAGGGCGGCATACGGGCGGCGCTCACACCCATCGGCGCGGGCACGATGCTCATATTCAGCCTGCTCTATACGCCGTGCGTCGCCGCGATCGCTTCCATTCGCCGCGAGCTCGGCGGGCGCTGGGCGCTGCTCGTCGTCGTGTGGCAATGCCTTGTTGCGTGGCTTGCATCATTCGCGTTCAAGACGATAGCGGAAATGATATAAAATTTGCATACGAAAAAACGAGGACTCAGCGGAGAATCCTCGTTTTTTTTGTTTACAGTATGATGTTTTTTGTGACTATACTCGAGGCGATGCCAGTCCTAAGTAACTTAGCGATTTCATACAGGCTCTTTGGCTGGCTCCGAAGCGGCGTGTCTTCTTTTTTGCCGCGAAGATGCCAGCATTAGAGCCTGTTGAAATTGCGCAGTGGATGAGGACTGGTATCGCCGAGTCATTTACCGTTGCTTTTATAAACTCATGTTTTTACAGTCATACGATATTACATTTCCTTGAATTTCCTCTCCACGATGCGCAGGCGAAGCATCAGGGAAATCGCGCCGACGAGGAGCCCCACGATGAGGCCGACCCAGTAGCCATACTGCGCGAATGATGTGAAGTGCGCGAGGGCGAGGCCTGCGGGGAGGCCAATGATCCAGTCTGAGAGCACGGCGAGCAGAAATGTGACGTGCACGTCCTTCGCGCCTCTGAGCGTGCCCTGAAGCGGCGCGTTGATGCAGTCGGCGCCCTGAATGCATGTCGCGTAGACGAGGAACACCATGAGGTAGTCTTTGACCGTCTCGCTGTCGGTGTAGATGGCGGCGATGGCGTCGCGGTTCAGAGTGAGCACGATGCCGACGAGCGTCGCGAACGCGATGGAGAGCACGCGGCCGATTTTGCTGTATTGCCATGCGTCGGCTGGGCGTCTCGCGCCAATCTCATAGCCGACGATGATGGTGAGCCCCATGCTGACGCTTAAGGGTATGATATAGACGACGCTTGCGTAGTTGAACGCGGCCTGATGCGCGGCCATGATTGTCGTGCCGTACGCTGTCATGAGGAGTCCGACGACGCCGAATATGCTCGTCTCGCAGAACATTGTCGCACCGATGGGGATGCCGAGCGACAGCTGCTTTTTCCACTCGCTGAAATCTGGGCGCGGAAAATTTTCGAACACGTGATAATGTTTCGTTTCATCTATGTGCGTGACGACGAATGCGTTGATGATGAGCGACAGCGTCCACGTGATGGCGGCGCCGACGCCCGCGCCGATGCCGCCGAGGCGCGGAAAGCCGAGCGCGCCGTACATGAAAAGGTAGTTGAAGAAAATATTTATCGGCACGGTGATGAGCGTGATGCACATCGTGAGTCGCGTGAGGCCGTGCGAGTCTATGAGATTTCTGAGCACGGCCGCGAGGAAGACCTGCACGATGCCGCACGATATGGCGATGAGATAGCGCGTCATGACGTAGCCGACCTTCGGCTCAAGCGAGAGGAAGTCGGGCAGGAATGGCACGATGAGCCAGTCCATCGCGATGAAGATGGCGCTGATGGCGATGGACCAATAGAATGCCTGCTTTACGATGTGCGGGATTTTCTCGCGTTTTCCTGCGCCGTAGAGTTGCGAGATTGTCGGCGTGAGTCCCGATATGACGCCCATGATGGCGATGAAGAACATGAAAAAAAGATTCGCGCCCGTCGCGACGCCCGCGAGGTCCTGTTCGCTGACGTGGCCGGCCATGACCGTATTGAAAAATCCCGTCGACGACACGGCGAGCTGGCTCACGAATATCGGCGCCATGACAATGAAAAGCTCGCGCAGTTTTTGACAATACGAAAATGTTTGCTTCATAAATGGTTCCTTTGGTGATGATATGCGTTTAGAAGTGAAGGAAGTAACCCTCTCCGCCTCGCATTCGCTCGGCACCTCCCCCATTGGGGAGGCTGGCGTTACAGATTCTGAGATTATTTACACTAGCTGAAAATCTACACATGAAAACGTTGAGACTTTTACTTTTGCAAAGTTATCGAATAATGAAAGAATGAAAGCATAAAGTAGTTGATTCATTCTTTAAGTTCTAGCATAAAGCCTCACATACTATGCCTCACACTCTGGGGGGTAAACATGCCAGTGGCATGTTTACGCGAGCGAATGCGAGGCGGAGAGGGTCTTCTGTATCTTATCAATTATTCAATAAAGATTCAACTTTTCATGCGCTGAAATTTTTTCACGCATGAATTTTGCGCGAAATGCGGCGCATCGTTTTTATTTTCAGCGGAAAAACTTTTTTCCATGATACGATGTGCGCATCGTGAAGGAATATCGCATGATTTTAGGAAGGAGAAGAACTATGGGGGCGAATATGGGAACGGAGCAGCTGGACTACACCAGCATGGAGGATTTGATAAAGAAAATGCTTTCAGATTTCAAGGATGACATGAAGTCGATGGGCCACGTGAACATCATCATCGCGGGCAAGACGGGCGTCGGCAAATCGACGCTCATCAATGCGGCATTCCGCGACCATCTCGCGGAGACGGGCTCAGGGCGACCCATCACGCAGGCGTGTCAGCTCATCGAGAAGGACGGCGTGCCGCTGCGCATATACGACACAGTCGGGCTCGAGCTCAACGAGGAGCGCAAGGAGCGCGCGATAGCGGACATCAAGGGCATCATCAACGACGGACTGAAGTCGGGCGACGCCGACAAATTCATTCATTGCCTGTGGTACTGCGTTGACTCGAACTCGGATAGGTTCGAGGACACGGAGCGCGACTTCGTCAAGGAAATCGCGGAGAGCTCGGACATCCCCGTGATGATTGTGCTCACGAAGTCGTATCTCAAGGGCCATGCGAAGCGGTTCGCGGAAATCATCGCGGGCTATGGCATGCCCGTGAAAAATATCAGTGTCGTGCTCGCGGAGTCGTACGATGACGAGGGGCAGACGTTCGCAGCGTACGGCGTGAAGGAACTCGTTGAGACGACGATAAACGTGCTGCCCGAAGCGGCGCGTCGTGCGTGGGCGAATGCGCAGCGCGCGTCGCTCGCCGTGAAGCGACGTGAGGCGGAGAACATCATACGGCAGACGGTGAAGATGGCATTCGGCACAGGATTTTCGCCCGTCCCTGTCTCTGACGCGGCGCTTTTGGTGCCCGTGCAGCTCTCGATGTTCATACGCATCACGAACGTCTACGGCATAAAGCTCACGACTAGCCTTGCGACGAGCCTCGTATCGGGGCTCCTCGGCGTCGCGGGTGCGACGTATGTCGGCCGCTCCGTCGTATCGTTTCTCTTGAAGCTCGTGCCGGGCTTTGGCACGGCCATCGGCGGCGTCATCTCCGGAGCGACGGCCGCGAGCATCACGTGGGGCCTCGGTCGCACGTACATAGAAATCATGGAGCGGCTTTTCCGCGGCGAGATCACGCAGGACGATCTCGGCGAAGGATCGGGCTTCCGCGACACGATAAAGGAGCTCCTCAGAGAGAACCTTTCAAAAAAATAAATCAATAGACCTAGTCAGCACCTCACAAATTTTTGTGAGGTGCTTTTATTTTCACCGTTAGCTGTGGATAACTCGCGCTTATCTTTTTGAGCTTATCCACACGATATAGGGCGTCATTGAAATTATGCGTAATATATTGTGGATAATTTACTGGAATAGAGTTATCCACAGTTTCACGCTGTGAATAAAATTGCTATAGGACTAAATGCCATTTATTTCATGAAAATGAGCGATTTTCAAACGAGTGTCCATCAAAAATGCGTGAAAATCCACGCGTTTCTGTGGATATGTGGAAAGAAAATGAGGATAAAAGTGGTGAATTGTGGTAGAATGTGGATATCAAGATAAGCAAAGTGGCGTAAAGGGAATGCTGACTAATTGAAGCAGGAATAATTAGCGTTTCTAAAGTTTTCGGAGGTGATGACAAATGAGGCTGATGGGCGAGCACGCGCACACCGTTGACGCGAAGGGCCGCATCATTTTGCCGGCGGATTTCCGCGAGGAACTCGGCGAGCATTTTGTCATCACGAAAGGCCATGAGAGCTGCCTCTACATTTACAGCGAGTCGAGCTGGGAAGCGCTCATAGAGGAGCTTTCAAAAAAGAAATTCTCTAATCCGAAGGTCAGGGCGTACGAGAGGTTTTTCCTCGCGCCGGCGCGCGTGCTCGAGTGTGACAGGCAGGGCAGGTTCCTCGTGCCAAGCATGCTTCGAAAGTACGCGCTGCTCGAGAAGGACGTCGTGCTCGCGGGCATGCTCGACCACGTCGAGGTCTGGAGCAAGAAGGAATGGGAGAGCTACAATGAGTCGGCGATGGCGACGATCGCGGCGGAGTCGCTCGACGATATAGGTGTCTGAGATGGCTGACGAAGCGAAGGAAACGGTCGCGTTTCATCATGTGAGTGTGATGATGGAGGAGGCCATCGCGGGGCTCGACATAAAGCAGGACGGCACGTACGTCGATTGCACGCTCGGCGGCGGCGGCCACTCGGGACGCATTGCGAGTGCGCTGTCGAGCGCGGGTCGGCTCATCGGCATCGACCAAGATGCGGACGCGATAGCGGCGGCGAGAGCGCACATCGAGTCGCTCAGCGTTGAGTGTTGTCTCGATTTCGTCCATGACAATTTCAGTCATCTGGACAGTGTGCTCGCTGGTCTCGGCATTGAGCTCGTCGATGGCGTGCTGTTTGATCTCGGCGTGTCGTCGTATCAGATAGACACGGCGGAGCGTGGCTTTTCGTACATGCAGGACGCGCCGCTCGACATGCGTATGGACAGGGACGCGGAGCTTTCCGCGTTCGACGTCGTCAATCGCTACGAGGCGGATGAGCTGACGCGGATTTTCAGAGAGTACGGTGAGGAGCGATGGGCATCGCGCATAGCGGAATTCATCGTGGCGGCGCGAAAAAGGGGGAGCATCGCCACGACGGGTGAGCTCGTCGACGTCATTCATCGTGCGATACCGGCAGCCGTGAGGCGAAAAATGAACGGTAATCCTGCGAAGCGCGTTTTTCAGGCGATACGCATAGAGGTCAATCACGAGCTCGACATATTGGCAGATGCGTTTAAATCGGCCGTGCATCATTTGAAGCCGGGCGGGCGCATCGTGATTATCACGTTTCATTCGCTCGAGGACCGCATCGCAAAGAACACGCTCAAAGAGATGGCGCGCGGGTGCATTTGCCCGCCGGAGCTGCCGGTGTGCGTGTGCCACCATAGGCCGGAGATAAAAATATTGGGGAAGGCCGCTCGACCAGGGAAAGATGAGCTGGCTAAAAATTCGCGGGCGAAGAGCGCAAAGCTCAGGACAGCAGTGAGGCTCGCGAATGAATGACGGCAGAGATGAGGATGGATTGCCGCCTAAAAAATTGGGGAAATGGGAGAACTAAAGGAGTAGTCGCCTTCCATGAAGTGAGAGGAGGCGCCGTGGATGGCGGCCGCAGTTAGGTATCAGGACGATTTCGATGAAGAAAATATTGGCGGGGGCGCTCGCACGAGGCGCGCAAGACGCGTCAAAAAGAAGAAAAGCAGCATGGCGCTGCCGCGCCCGCACATAAACGCGGTGATGCGCTCGCGCGCGCTCATCCTTGTCGTGGTGCTGTCGGTGTGCCTCTCCATCATGACGCTCCGGAGCATGCTGCTCGCGACGCGCGGGTACGAGCTCGTGCAGATGCAGAACGCGGCGACGCAGCTTGAGAACGAGAACAAGCAGCTGAACCTTCAGATAGCGCACCTCAGGGCGCCGCAGCGCATAAGGGACATAGCGACGAATGATCTCGGCATGGTTGTGCCGAAGAATGTCTACTTCGCCGCCGAAAAGCAGTAGTATAGATTTGGGGTGCTGCCTCGGCAGTGCCCCATTTTTATTTTAGGGAAATACTGATGAAATCGAAATTACCATCTTTCGTCACCGTTTCCTTACAATAAAATTTTATAAACATTACCTTTGTAAAACAAATGGGAGCGAATATCATGCATAAGAAGCTGAAAAATATCGTTGATCTCGTGCCGGGCGTGGTGCTCAAGGGCGACGCCAATACCATCATCACGGATGTCGTGCAGGACTCGCGTCAGGCGACGCACGGCGCGCTGTTTGTCTGCCTTGACGGCGTGCATGTCGACGGTCACAAATTCATTGGTCAGGCCGTCGAGCATGGCGCCGTCGCCATCATCACGGAGCGGAAAAATGTTTCGGTGCCCGACAAGGTCGCGGTCGTCGAGGTGCCGAACATCGATGAGGCGCTCAAAATCATGGTGCCGGCGGCGTTCGACTATCCGTCGCGCCGCATGCGTGTCATCGGCATCACGGGCACGAATGGCAAGACGACGACGAGCTATCTCATTCGCGCCATGCTGCGCGAGGCGGGGCACAAAGTCGGGCTCATCGGTACGATACAGATCATGATTGGCGACAAGGTGCTGCCGATACACAACACGACGCCGAATGTCGTCGACCTCCAGCGCACGCTCTCGATGATGCTCGAGGAGGGCATGGACTACGTCGTCATGGAGGTGTCGTCGCACGCGCTCGACCAAGGGCGCGTCGCGGGCACGGAGATAGACACGGCGGTGTTCACGAATCTGACGCAGGACCACCTCGATTATCACAAGACGATGGACAACTATCGCCTCGCGAAAGCGAAGCTCTTTGATTCGCTTGCCGACGGCATAAAGCCGCTCAAGACCGCCGTCGTGAACATCGACGACGCGTCGGGCGAGGTCATGCTCGAGCACACGAATAAGGATTTCGTCAATCGCATCACGTACGGCGTGAATTCCGTCGACGCCGACATTCGCGGCGTCAATCCGAACGTTCATCAGACGGGCTCGGAATTCACGGTGCAGGGCTCGTTTGGCCTCATACCGCTGCGGCTGAAAATCACGGGCATGTTCAATATATATAATGTTTTGGCGGCGTTCGGCGCGGCAATAGCGGAGGAAGTGCCCGTCGCGACAATCAAGCACGCGCTCGAAGGCTTCAGGGGCGTGCCGGGGCGCTTTGAGCTCGTCGACTGCGGCCAGCCATTCGCTGTCGTCGTCGACTATGCGCATACGCCCGACGGCCTCGAAAATATTCTCTCGACGGCGCGCCAAATCACGGAGCAACGCATCATCACGGTGTTTGGCTGCGGCGGCGACCGCGACAAGACGAAGCGCCCCATCATGGGACGCATAGCGGCGGAGATGAGCGACGCGGTGATACTCACGAGCGATAATCCGCGCACGGAGGACCCGCTCGAGATCATCAATGAAGTCGATGTCGGCGTCAAAGAGAAAATCGGCGTGAAACCGTACGAGAAAATCGCTGACAGGCAGGAGGCCATATTCGTCGCAATCGCGATGGCACAGCCAGGCGACACGGTCGTCATCGCGGGCAAGGGCCACGAAAATTATCAAATACTGAAGGACAAGACGATACATTTCGATGACCGCGAGATGGCGCGCGCGGCGCTGGGGGGCATCGTCTGACATGGCACAGGACACATTCACGCTTTCATTGGCGGAAATCGCGGAGGCGACGGGTGCGCGCGTCGACAATATGAGCGGCGCGGAGCATTTGGAATTTCACGGCGTCGTGACGGACACGCGAAAGCTCACGCGTGAGAGCACGCCGCTTTTCATCGCGCTGAAGGGTGAGAAATTCAACGGCGAGGATTTTGCGATAAAAGCCGTAGAGAATGGCGCCGCGGGCATCGTTGTGAGCGATACGTTTGACGAGAAGACGGCAAAAAAAATCAGCGTGCCGATATTTTATGTGACGGACACGCTCGCCGCGTATCAAAAAATCGCCGCGTATTGGCGCAGGCGATTCGATATGCCCGTCATCGCCATCACGGGCTCAAATGGCAAGACGACGACGAAAGACCTCACGGCGTCTGTGCTCGACGCGAAATTTTCGGGCGCGGTTTTAAAGACGCAAGCAAATTTCAATAATGAGATTGGACTCTCGATGACGCTTCTCAACATGCGCGCGCATCATCGCGCGGCAGTCGTGGAGATTGGCATGCGCGGGCTCGGGCAGATAGCGTATCTCGCGCCGCTGGCCGCGCCGACGATGGGCATCGTGACGAATGTCGGCGAGACGCACATAGAGCTCCTCGGCTCCATCGAGAACATCGCGCGCGCGAAAGCGGAAATGGTCGAGGCGATAAAGGCGGGCGGCACGGTGATACTGAACGCCGACGATGAGCGCGTGGCGGCTATGAGCGAGAAAGCGGCACATGGCGTGAGAGTCGTGACGTTCGGCATAGAGCATGACGCGACGGTCAGGGCGTACGACGTGACGCTCACGGGCGATGCCGCGCGCTTTGATGTGTCGTTTGACGGCGGCGAGAGGAGCGCGTTCGTGCTGCCGATGGTCGGACGCCACAATGTGATGAATGCGCTCGCGGCGCTTGCGGCGGGCTACGTGCTCGGCCTCACAGTGGACGAGATGAAGCGCGGGCTCCTGCATGCCGTCGTGACGGGCGGGCGATTTGAGCGGCGCGAGATGAATGGATGCACGATTATCAACGATGCTTACAATGCGAGTCCCGCATCGATGATGGCGGCGTTTGACACGCTGAAGGACACGGCGAAAGGGCGCAGGATTGCTGTGCTCGGCGACATGCTCGAGCTCGGCGACATCGCCGTGAGAGCGCACAGGGACGTCGGCGCGGCGGCGTACGCGTCGGGCATCGACGTGCTCGTGACACGCGGCGCTATGGGCGAGGAGATTGCGCGCGGCGCGATGGATGCGGGCATGAGTCGCGGCGCCGTCTATATGTGCGCGTCGCACGAGGCGGCGGCTGACGTGCTTCATCAAGTGATGCGCGCAGGCGACACGATTCTTTTCAAGGGTTCACACGGCATGATGATGGAAAAGATTATTGATTTATTGTGAGTGTTCAGCTAAAATATAATTTTGCGATATACAAAAAATACAGCAAATATATTTTAGAGAAACTCCGATTGATTGAAGTAGGAGTATTGACGAGAGATTTTTTCGTATAGCAAGAAGATGCGAAGAAGCGTAGTGGTGCTACGCTGATGAGCATCGCCGAAGATATACGGAAAAAGATCCGTCAAGACGACTGCTTCAATAATCAGTGTTTCCTTGGGAAAGGATTTATTTTTCAATGTCATACACTTTTTTGCTGATTGCGGCTGTCGTAGCCGCCGCCGTCGTGCTTCTTGTCGGGCCGTTTCTCATCCCAGAGCTTCACAAGCTGAAGTTCGGGCAAAGCATTCGCGAGGAGGGGCCGAAGAGCCACCAGATAAAGAGCGGCACACCGACGATGGGCGGCCTCATGATACTCGGCGGCATAACGCTCGCGTCCATCATCGCCTGCGACAACGACCCAGGCGTCGCGCTCGCGCTGTTCGTGACGCTCGGGCACGGCGTGATTGGCTTCATCGACGACTACATCAAGGTCGTGAAGAAGCGCAACCTCGGCCTGCGCCCGCGTCAGAAGCTGCTCGGTCAGATTATCATGGCCGTCGTCGTGACGTTCGTCGGGACGCAGTTCCTCGGCATGACGACGGAGCTTTGGATTCCGTTCGTCGATATAAGTTTTGATTTGTCGTATCTATATTATGTGCTCGTTTTCTTCGTGCTCGTCGGCACAACGAACGCGGTCAATCTGACAGACGGGCTCGACGGCCTCGCGTCAGGCACAGTCGCCGTCGCGGCCATAGCGTACACGCTCGTCTCTCTTCATTTCGGCATGGGCGCGCTCGCATCGTTCTGCGTGGCCGTCGCCGCGGCGTCTGTCGCATTCCTGCGCTTCAATCATCACCCTGCGAAGGTGTTCATGGGCGACACGGGCTCGCTCGCGCTTGGCGGTGCGCTCGCGGCGGCCGCGATACTCACGAAGACGGAGCTCTTGCTCGTCATCATCGGCGGTGTTTTCGTCATGGAGGCGCTGTCGGTCATCATACAGGTCATTTCGTTTCAGACCACGGGAAAGCGCGTGTTCCTCATGAGCCCGATACATCATCATTTCGAGCTCATGGGCTGGAAAGAGACGCGCGTCGTCCATACGTTCTGGGCGGTCGGCGCCGTGCTCGCGGCCATCGGTGTGTGGATATTAGAGCTTTGAAATTTGAGAGCTTTGAAAATTGTTTTTAGGGAAGTGCTGATAAAATGGCAATTTCGGACAAGGATTGGACAAATGAGCGTGTGCTCGTCGTCGGCGCGGGCATATCGGGCATCGCCGCCGCGCGTGTGCTGAAAAAGCTCGGCGCAGACGTCACGCTCTCCGACGCAAAAAAAGAGACGGACGTTCATTTTGATACGACGGAGCTCCGCGCGCTCGGCGTAAATCTCATATTCGGCGAGCAGAAAGAGGAGCTGCTTGACGGCGTGACGCTCGTCATCGTGTCACCGGCGGTGCCCGTGAGGGTGCCGCTCATACAGGCGGCGTACGCGCGCAAAATCCCCGTGCTGAGCGAGATAGAGCTCGCGTATGACTTCGCTAAGTCGCCAATCCTCGCCATCACGGGCACGAATGGCAAAACGACGACGACGACGCTGCTCGGCGAGCTCATGAAAAAAGCGCCGCAGTACAAGGCTGTCGGCGTCGGCGGCAATATCGGCGTGCCGCTCATAGACGAAGTCCTGCGCGTAGGCGAGGGCGGCGTGACGGTCGCGGAGATTTCGAGCTATCAGCTCGAGGCGACGAACGATTTTCGCCCGCACATAGCGGCCATCCTCAATGTGACGCCGGACCATGTCGTGCGCCACGGCTCGCTTGAGGTCTATCGCCAGACGAAGGAGAAAATATTTGCTCAGCAGACGCAGGACGATTTCATCGTGCTGAACTACGACAATGAGCCGACGCGCAAGATGGCGGACAGGGCGCCGTCGCACGTCTTCTTCTTCAGCCGCGCCAAAAAGCTCGATGAGGGCGCATTCGTCGACGACGACAAAAATCTCGTGATTCGCTATGGCGGCGAGACGCATGTCATCATGCCGCAGAGTGACCTCATCATAAAGGGCGGCCACAACGTGGAGAACGCCCTCGCGGCGAGCGCGATGGCGTACCTCGCGGGCGTGGGCATCGAGGCCATAGCTGAGATGCTGCGCTCGTTCAAGGGCGTCGAGCATCGCATAGAGCCCGTGCGCATGGTGGACGGCGTGATGTACTACAACGATTCGAAGGCGACGAACACCGATTCGGCCATAAAGGCGCTCGAGAGCTTCCCTGACAATAAAATCGTGCTCATAGCGGGCGGCGACGACAAGATGACGGATCTCACGAGCTTCATGAGGCTCGTGAAAAAGCGCTGCGCAAAGCTCATACTCATCGGCGATGCCTCGGCGCGTTTCAAGGAAGCGGCGCTCAAAAATGAATTTCCTGCGCAGAATATCCGCGAGGCGGGCTACTCAATGGAGAAGGCCGTGTCCATAGCGCGCAGTCTCGCGAAGGAGCATCAGATTGTGCTGCTGTCGCCCGCCTGTGCGAGCTTCGACATGTTCTCGTGCTTTGAGGAGCGCGGCAAAGTGTTCAAGGACATCGTCAACGGCATGAAGTGAATTTGTGAAATATGAAATCGTGAGTTTGTGAAATTTGTGTCCTGTTTTTCTTGCAAGTGCGGTGGTGTGGCGACCCTCTCCGCCTCGCATTCGCTCGGCACCTCCCCCATTGGGGAGGCTGGCGTTACAGACGCTTGAATTATTTACATTAGCTCAAGCGGTTCATTGGGAAAAACGTAATTACACATTTCCATCGTAATCAAGATTATGTTGTTTGTTGTCTGTGAAGTTAAGGAATGACTTTCACTTTCAATCATATCGTAAAGTACTGCTTTCGCTATGCCTCCCACTCTGGGGGAGGTGCCCCGTAGGGGCGGAGAGGGTCTTTACAATATCATAAAATCGTAATCGTATTAACATAGTATGAAAGGTCATTTATGCGCATCATTGTGTCGGGCGGCGGCACGGGCGGCCATATTTATCCCGCGCTGACGCTCATCAGAGCATTGCAGAGAAAAGTGAATAACGCGGAGTTCCTCTATGTCGGCACGAGCGAGGGGCTCGAGGCTGACATCGTGCCGAAGGAAAATATCCCGTTCGAGACGGTGAACATCGAGGGCTTCAAGAGGAGCCTGTCGCCCGCAAATCTCATGCGCGGCATGAAGGCGGCGGCGGGCGTCATGAAGGCGATGGGCATTGTGCGGCGGTTTCACCCCGACGTGGCCATCGGCACGGGCGGCTATGTCTGCGGGCCGATACTTTTGGCGGCGAGCCTCATGCACGTGCCGACGCTCATACAGGAGCAGAACGTGACGCCGGGCATCACGAACAAGATATTGTCGAAATTCGTGACGAAAATCGCCATCGGCACGAAGGAGGCGGCGCCGTCGTTTCCGAGCGACAAGACGATTTTCACGGGCAATCCCATCAGGCGTGAGGTCATCGAAGCGCGGCGTAGCGACGGGATGAAATCGTTCGGTCTCGACCCGCGCAAAAAGACGCTGCTCGTCTCGGGCGGCAGTCGCGGCGCGCGGACGATAAACCGCGCGATGATTGGCGTGCTCGAGCACTACGCGGGTGACCCGTCTGTGCAGATCATCCACGTGACGGGCAGCGCGGGCTACGATGACACGATGAAGCGCATAAGGGAGTCGAACATCGACGTCGAGGGCGCGGGCAACCTTTTCGTCAAAAAATATCTCTACGATATGCCGACGGCGCTCGCGGCGGCAGACCTCGCGGTGTTCCGCGCGGGAGCCATCGGCATCGCGGAGCTCATGGCGCGCGGCGTGCCGAGTGTGCTCGTGCCGTATCCATACGCGGCGGCCAATCATCAGGAGCACAATGCGCGCGCGATAGAGGCCGCAGGAGCGGCGCGCGTGATACTGGACAAAGACCTGCGCGCGGAGTCGCTTTTGGCGACGCTCGCGGAGCTTCTGACGGAGAGCGACAAGCTCAAGAAAATGGCGAGATCGGCGAAGAGACTCGGCAGGCCAAAAGCCGCCGATGAGATAGCGGATATTGTTTTGAAAATAGCAAATAAATAAAGCACTGATTGATAAAAGTATGAGTATTGACGAGAGATTTTTTCGCATAGCAAGGCGATGTGAAGAAGCGTAGTGGTGCTACGCTGATGAACATCGCCGAAGATATGCGGAAAAAGATCCGTCAAGACGGGGGTAATAAAAATGCTTGACGGGCTTCATAAGATACATTTCATCGGCATCGGCGGCGCGGGAATGAGCGCCCTTGCCTTCATCCTGCTGGATGAGGGCTACGAGGTCTCGGGCTCGGACATAAAGGACTCGCCGATGGCGGAGAAGCTGCGCGCACATGGCGCCAAGGTCTACATCGGCCACCGTGCGGAAAATGTCGATTGCGTCGACGCAATCGTCGTGTCGTCGGCCATCCACGAGGATAATCCCGAGGTCATCGCTGCGCACGAGGCGGGCATAAAGCGCCTTCATCGCTCCGATGTGAACGCGGCGCTTCTCAATCGCGTGAAGGGCATCGCCGTCGCGGGCGCGCATGGCAAGACGACGACGACGTCCATGATTGGCCTCATCCTCACGGAGGGGCATCTCGACCCGACCATCATCATCGGCGGCGAGGTCGATTACCTCGGCGGCAATTCGCGTCTCGGCAAGGGCGAGTATCTCGTCTCCGAAGCGGATGAGAGCGACGGCTCGTTTTTGAAGCTGCGCCCGCATATCGCCGTCGTGACGAACGTCGAGGACGACCATCTCGACCATTACGGAACGATGAACAACATCAGAAAGGCATTCAAGGAATTCATCGAAAACGTCGACAAGGAGACGGGCTACGCCGTGCTCTGCTTCGACAATGAGAATATACGCGGCATCGCAAAGAACGTGGACAGGCGCATCGTCTCGTACGCGATAGACCACGACGCCGACTACATGGCGAAAAACATCGTGACAGACGGGGCGCATACGACGTTCGACGTGATGCACAATGGCGTGAAAATCACGAGCGTCGAGCTCGGCGTCCCGGGCAAACACAACGTGCTGAACGCGCTCGCGTCCGTTGTCACGGGCATCCTCTGTGGCCTTGAGCCGAGCGTTTCCGCTGCAGGGCTCGCCGATTTCCACGGCGCAAAAAGGCGGTTTGAGACGAAGGCGCGCGTCGATGGCGTGTGGATTGTCGACGACTACGCGCATCACCCGACGGAAATACAGGCGACGCTCCGTGCGGCGCACCAGACGAATCCAAAGCGCCTCATTTGCGTTTTTCAGCCGCACCGCTATTCGCGCACAAAGCTTTTGAAGGATGAGTTCGGCATCGCCTTTCAGGAAGCCGACATGCTCATAGTGACGGACATTTACTCTGCGGGCGAGGCGCCTATAGAAGGCATCAGCGGCGAGACGATTTTCGATGCCGTCGTCGAGGCGACGGGACAGAACGTCACATACATAGAGAAGCGCGAGGATATTGCGCCGTATCTCGCGACGATAGCCGAGGAAGGCGACCTCATCATGACGATGGGCGCCGGCGATATTTACAAGACGGGCGTCGAGCTCGCCGACATGCTTAAGAATCGTGAGAAATAAAGGAGCTTTGCAATGAAAGATTTACATGGCAAACATATCGTCGTGGTGATGGGCGGACCGTCGTCGGAAGCGGAGGTCTCGCGCCGCACGGGTGCCGCCGTGCTCGATGCGCTTCACGCGCGCGGGTATGAGGCCGAGGGCATGGAGTTTAGGCCGCGGACATTCGCGGAGGAGATAAAGGCGAGCGGCGCCGACGTCGTGTTCAACGCGATGCACGGCGCGTTTGGCGAGGACGGCAGGGTGCAGGCTGCGCTCGAGCTCGTCGGCATACCGTACACGGGCTCGGGCGTGCTCGCGTCCGCCGTCACGATGGACAAAGTCGCCGCGAAAAATGTTTTCATCGCGGCGGGCATATCGACGCCACGCTCCGTCATCTACAAGCGGGTGCTGTGGCGTGAAAATGAAGGCGCTGTCGTGAGCGAGATAAAGGAAAAATTCACGCTGCCCGTCGTCGTAAAGGCGGCGTCGCAGGGCTCGTCCATCGGCGTTGAAATCGTCGAGAAGGCTGACGACATCGCCGACGCGCTCAAAAAATCGTTTTCGTACGATGAGGAAGTGCTCGTCGAAGAATTTATTGATGGCATGGAAATCACGGTCGCGGTCATCGGCGACGGCGTGAAGGCGGAGACGATGCCCATCATCGAAATCACGACGGAGAGCGGCCGCTACGATTACGAGAGCAAATACACGGTCGGCGCGTCGCACCACATCATACCGGCGCGGCTCGACGAGGCCGTCGCCGAGCGTGCGCGCGACATGGCGAAAAAGACATTCGCTGCATGTGGGCTCAAGGGCGTCGCGCGCGTCGACATGATGGTCGGTGGCGATGTGCCGTACGTCATCGACGTCAATACCGTGCCGGGCATGACGGAGACGTCGCTCGTGCCCGATGCCGCGCGCTCCATGGGCGTCGAGTTCCCAGAGCTGTGCGAGCGACTTTTGCTGATGGTGTGATGCTGGATGAGTTTCGGAATCAGATGTGAAATCACTCGGTGATGCCAGTCCTCATCCACTGCACAATTTCGACAGGCTCTAAGGCTGGCTTCCTCGCGGCAAAATCGAAGACACGCCGCTTCGGAGCCAGCCAAAGAGCCTATATGAAATTGCTAAGTTACTTCGGACTGGCATCGCCTCGAGAATACTCATAAAATCATAAATTTAGGCAATTCATTTTTACGGGGGTGACTCACGTGTCTGATGATTACGTCTCGGACGAGGAGCAAAACGACCCAGAGGCGATGAAGCGTGAGTCCATCATACGCCAGTGGGTCTCGATGGGGCACTTCATGGTGGTGCTGTTGGGCGTGGCGTGTGTCGCCCTCGCCGTGATTTACCTGCCGATTTTCCGCGTCAATGAGGTGCGCGTCGTCGGCAATTATTTCGTTACGGATGAGGATGTCATGCGCATCGCGGGCATCCATCGCGGCCAAAACATTTTCGAGGTCGAGACGGCGCGCGCGACAAAAACGCTCATGAAGGACCTACGCATCGAGGAGGTCGTCGTGCGGCGCGAGTTCCCGAACGGCATACTCATCGACATAGAGGAGCGCCGCCCCGTCGCGTGCGTCGCCTGTGAGTACGGCTACCTCGACATCGACAGGAAGGGCATGGTGCTGCGCGCGTACAAGACGCGGCCTTATCAGGAGATACCGCTCATCATCGGCACGACGCTCAGCGACCTCTACATCGGTGACAGGACGCATGACGAGGTGCTCATCGGCACGGCGGAATATCTCGCGGGGCTCGATGACGATGCGCTCGCAAAGCTCACACAGGTCGACGTGTCCAATCCATACTACGTCGTCGCGCACACGTGGAACGGCGCAGAGATACAGGTCGGCGCGCTTGAGCGCATCAGTGACAAGGCGCATATCACGCAGAATTTTCTCGACGAGCTCGACACGGCGCGCCAGCCCATCGAGTTCATCAATCTCGTCTACGAGCAGCCATTCATCAAACTTAGAACATAAGGAAACACTGATTATTTCAGCAGTCGTCTTGACGGATCTTTTTCCGCCTAGCTGCGTTGATGCTCATCACCGTAGCCCCACTACGTTTCTTCGCATCTCCTTGCTATGCGAAAAAAATCTCTCGTCAATACTTCTACTTCAATTAATCAGTGTTTCTTAAATAGTGACTGTTCAATAACAAAATTTGACAATAACACAATATAACTAGCACATCGTACATCATTTATGCTATAATTAGTGCAA
>OMWN01000023.1 GCA_900314765.1 uncultured Selenomonadales bacterium
ATTTTTTTGCCGCGTGGGCAGAGGTCGTGAGCAGGTTTTGGCATAGGCCTTGAGCAAGTTTATGACAAATTGCGTGAGCAACTACAACTATAAAAAAATTATTATATGAAATTTTTCCAACAACGAAACAAAAAAGTTTCGATAAAAGCTGGAACTATGGTCAACAGTATACATCGTTACAATATAGTTGGCAAGTCTTTTTAAATAAAATAAAAAATGTAAAGCGTGCATTATGTATACAATATATGAATCGTTTGATGGACGTAAAAAATAATACACTCCATTTATCGTGAATGAAAATTTTTCGCGTCATCGCGTGCGATGATGGTGAAAATTTTTCGTGAAACGAAAATGATAAACATAAAAAAAGATGCTCACGAGAATTTCATGAGCATCATAAATTTACTTGCGTATAATTTTTTCAACAGGCTCGACGCGCGTCTCATACCTCACGCGCTCGCCATCGATTTCATCGATGAGATAGAGCGGTCTTTTTTTGCTTTCATTAAATACGCGCCCGAGGTACTCGCCAATGATGCCGAGTGATATGAGCTGAACGCCGCCGAGAAAAAGAAGCACCGTCATGATCGTTGGGTAGCCTGCGACAGGGTCACCGTAAAGCATCGCGCGCGCAAAGACGAACACCATGTAGCAGAGCGACAATATCGACACGCCGAACCCTAAAACGGACGAAAGTCTCAGCGGCGCCATCGAGTACGACGTGATGCCCTCAAGCGCGAGATTCATCAGCGAGAAATAATTCCACGTCGTCTTGCCGCCCGCGCGCGGCGCCACATGAAACGGTATCTCCTTTTTGCGATAGCCAATCCATGTGAACAGCCCCTTCGTGTATCGCTGCTCCTCACGCATGAGCCTCAGCGCCATGACACAGCGACGGTCGAGCAAGCGAAAATCTCCCACGTTCCGCTGCACTTCGAAGCGGCTGCACTTCTGCAGGCAATAATAAAAGAAATTCGTCACGTGTCCCTTGATGAAGCCTTCATCAGCGCGGTCGGCACGCTTTGCCGCGATGTCGTCATATCCCTCGCGCCACCACTTCACCATTTCAGCGATGAGCTCGGGCGGATGCTGTAGGTCTGCGTCCATCAGCACCACCGCATCGCCATCGGCACGGTCGAGTCCTGCGAGCATGGCGGCCTCCTTGCCGAAATTGCGCGAAAAGCTAATATATGAGACGCTGTCTTCCTCAGTTGAAAGTCGACGAAGCTCATCGAGCGTCCCGTCGTGCGAGCCATCATTCACGAAAATATAACTGAACGAGCACCCATCAATATCCGCGAGCACTCGAGGCACGCGCGCCCAAAACATCGGTAGCACTTCTTCCTCGTTGTAGCACGGCACTATGATTGTGATTTTATCCACTGACATCTTTCCTCTTTGTACAATTTTGGCACACCAACATTTTCACTTCATCAAACAATCATAACGCGAATCACTTTGGTATCGCAATTCTAAACCTTTCATTGACGCTCTCATCAGGAACCACCGTTATTTTTATCGGCCTGCTGATTACGCCATGACGCAGCAGCGTCTTTGAGACACGATTGCCCATATATAGCGGGTGTGGGAAGTTATCATTTGCATCACCAACAGGTACATGAAGGTCCATCTCTGTTTGCCCGTTTTGCTCCGCTTCCACTACCTGATCTATAAGAAACTGCGTGAAAACCGCAGCCTCAGACGCCGGCCGCCCGTCATAGGAAGCCTCACGCAGATGGCTCTTGCCACTCGATGTATTGATGAGAATGGCTAGCACAAAAATTGGCAACATCAAGGCACGCCAAGACGCATTTTTTGTAAAGAAGTAAATAGCACACTCTATCAAAATCATGAATAAAAAGAAGCACGTGGAAAAATGCACCGCCCCCCTCAATACGTACCAACCGCCCGCCTTTGCGGCCACAAGATAAACATAAGCAAAAGACAAAACGGAACAGATAGCAAAAAATGGCACGTCACGCTTTAATATTGCATCAACGGCCTCGATGTTTTTATTACGCCAGTAAGTTCCACCAGCAAAAACAATTATCCCCCCCATAAATCCAAGAAAATGACCGCTGATTTGCTTTCCTATCACCAAAATATTATTTGCAGTAACAGCAAACGGCATATCTAGAAAGGACTTTCCAACCTTTGACGCATCTCCGCCTTGAGACTCGAAGAGCAAAGAAATCAGCCAAAAAATAACGATAGCCACAAAAAGCTTATGCTCGTTATAAAAATTTTTCAGCCCTTCTTTTGACATATTTTCTTTTGTGAACTTCATTGCAAGCGTAAAAAAAACATACAAGGCCAATATCACACTGAAGAAAATACTGGAACAAATAGACAAATATATGCCGATATAAAAAAGCGTCTTTTTAATGGAATCTCCTTTTTCAAGATGAACGTACTCTCCGTCTCTCTGTTGCATTAGAAACATCACCATCGACGCATTCCAAACAGCGGGCAACACATAGTGGAACATACAGCAGATATTCTTTTCTCCAAAAAGATATTGGCAATTTACCTTCATGCCTTGGAAAACCCAAAAATGGAAAGCAAGAAATACAAGCGTATATAATGCAACATGAAAATCAGATAAATTGAATTTGCGCTTAATAAGCCGTGCAAAAATTGTCATATAGACCGTTATAATTGCGGCAAGAAATAATGAACATCCTATGACTATTGATTTTTGATAATCGCCTATCAGCGGATAAATGATATTAGCAGACAAATCGCCAACGATGAGTCCAGCGTCTTCAGGAAGAACCTTTGTGGGATTCCAATAGTTAAACCACGGTATAGGCCAACGAATCCATGAAAAAGTCATCCAATCATCGCCGTCATACATCATGAGTGGATGAATATGCGTGTAAAAAACGGTTATAAACAAGAATATGGCAAAGAAGAACAGCTTTCTTGATATATTCTTCATGTCAATACGTATATCTATCATGATCGTCTCCTTTTTATTCTTCCTTTATCAATATCCTCTCTATCCCCGTCGTCTTGTTTGTCGTCTCGTCTATGTCGATGATGACGGCGGAGTATGCGCACGGGCCTTTGGCCACTTCAAATCGTGACGGCATGGCCGTGAGGAATTTCGGCAGGACGCTGTCGACGCTGTCGCCAATGCAGGAGTTCCACGGACCCGTCATGCCGAGGTCGGTGATGTATGCCGTGCCTTTCGGCAGTATGCGCTCGTCGGCCGTCTGTATGTGCGTGTGCGTCCCCACGACGGCATTCACCTTGCCGTCGAGGTACCAGCCCATCGCCATTTTCTCGCTCGTGGCCTCCGCGTGGAAATCGAGCAGTATGATGTCGCACTCGTCGCGCATCTCGCGAAGTATCTCCTCTGCTTTCTGAAATGGGCAATCGAGCGGCGGCATGAATGCGCGGCCTGAGAGATTCATCACGCCGATATTCTTCGCTCGCCACGGATAGACGCACCATCCTTTGCCCGGCACGCCGTCTGGATAGTTCGCAGGGCGGACGAGGTACGGCTCATCGTCGATGAACTGCAGCACTTCCTTCTGGTCGAATATGTGGTTGCCGCTCGTCACGATGTCGGCACCGCCGCGCGTGAGCTCGTCCATCGATTTGCGGCTGATGCCCTTGCCGCCCGCCGAGTTCTCGCCGTTGGCGACGACGATGTCGATTTTCTTTTCCTTTCTCAACTGTGGCGTATATTTAGCAAAGGCCGCCCTGCCCGGGCGGCCAAATATATCTCCAACCATCATTATGCGCATATATTTCTCTCCTATTTATTGAAGACAAGCACACGGCCTTCCTCGCGAATGCCGACGAGCCTGCTCTTGAGCCGCGTGTGCTTCAGCGTGTGTATCATGTGATCTATGGCGTCCTCGTGGGCGATGATGTCCGCCTCCACGTCGTCCGAGTCGTCCTGCCCCGGGTCAGTCATCAGTATGTCACCGAAATTGTCCCGCATCAGCGCCGTGATGAGGCTGATCTCGCCGCGCGATATGGACTGCACGTCGCGCACGATATTGAAAAACGCTGTGTGCCCCTGCCCCTCGAGGTAGACCTCTATGCGGCGCGCCTTGTACCCCTCGAGCGAATGATATGTGAGTATGCTCTCCTGCAGGAGATGACCGACGCGCTCATAGTCGAGCTTATTCGGTATGGCGTTCATGGCGAAGGTGAAATGTATCGTGTCGTGCTCGGGCTCATAGTTGACCGTGCTGATCTCGGGGTAGCAGACAAGTATCGAGACAAAAAGATTCACGCCCTGCATGTCTGGTTTTTTCTCTCTGTGAAAGCCTATCATAAAATATTCACCCCATTTTCGCTCTTTTCTCTCATCGGTGTTTCCTATGGTCATATATCATATCACATTAAGCTGATATTGTCCTTAAAAAAAGAGGCTGTCATGGAAATTTAGGGTCAATGCAAAATGTTGTGGGATACCCTAGCGTAGTAAATTCCTAGTTGCAAAAAGAGAGAATTCCTTTTTATCATAAGAAATA
>OMWN01000049.1 GCA_900314765.1 uncultured Selenomonadales bacterium
CTATTATGCTTGCAGTTATTTGATTGAAAAGAAGGCTATAAAGCTTGTCACAACGGAGCTTTGCTGTTATTGAACTTACACTATATACGTTCAGGCCGTCATGGACAAGGTGCAGAACTTCAAGCTCGGCGAAGATGGCTATGGCCTCCTCGTTGCGAAGGACGGCACGTTCATCGTCACGCCGAACAAGGACGACATCATGAAGAAGAAAATCTCCGAGTCCGACGACCCAGCGGTGCGCGCGCTCGGCGAGAAGATGCTCTCGGGCGACTCGGGCTATGTCCGCTACAAGTCCGCGAGCGGCGACAACATGATCGCGTTCTACAATCCAATAAAGGCCACGGGCTGGGGCATGGCGACAGTCGCGTATGAGAGCGAGCTTTTCGCGCCTGTGAGGAACGCACTCAAAATCATGATTGTCATTTCCGTCATACTCCTCATCGCTATTTCCTTCGCTGTCATGATGACGGTGAACCGCGTCATGGCACCGCTCTCCATCATGATGAACGAGATGCACCTCTTGTCGCAGGGCGATTTCAGAAAACGTGAGACGAATATCGACTCTGACAATGAGCTCGGACTTTTGGCCGACGTCGTCGATGAAATGAGGTCGGCTGTCAACAGTGTCATGAACTCCGTGAAGGGCTCGGCGCAAAATCTTCTCGAGTCCGCTGATGAACTCAACGCGACGACGGAGCAGTCGGCACTCGCGGCAAATCAAGTCGCTGAGAGCATCGTGAAGGTCGCCGAGGGCACGAATGAGCAGCTCGGCGCCGTGACGGGCACGCAGGAAGCCGTCGACCACTTGAGCCAGACGATACAGCATGTGTCGGAGCAGGCCGACAGCGCGGCATCGCACAGCAAGGAGGCCGCCGACATCGCAAAGCAGGGCGGCGTCACGATAGAGAACGCCATCACGCAGATAAAGGAAATCGAGACATCGACGATAGAGTCGACGAAGGTCGTCACGTCGCTTGGCGAGCGCTCGACGGAGATTGGCGAGATCGTCGGCACGATTTCGGGCATCGCGGATCAGACGAACCTCCTCGCGCTCAATGCCGCAATCGAGGCCGCGCGCGCGGGCGAGGCAGGCAGAGGCTTTGCCGTCGTCGCTGATGAGGTCAGAAAGCTCGCAGAGTCGTCGCGTGAGGCGGCACAGCGCATCTCCGCACTCATCGAGCAGACACAGCAGGATACGGAGAGAGCCGTCGCCGGCATGCAGAGAGGCAGCGAGCAGGTGCAGGTCGGCTCGCAGAGCATCATAGAGATGGGCGATTCCTTCAGAAAAATCATCGACATCGTCGACGACATATCGCGCCAGAGCCAGGAAATATCCGATGCGACGCGCGACCTCACGTCGAACGGCGACGAGATCGTCGGCCACATCCGCACGATTGGCAGCGCGAGCAAGCAGGCGGCCGAGGAAGCGGAGACCGTGTCGGCAGCGACAGAGGAACAGTCCGCAGGCGTGCACGAGATTGCAACGGCAAGCCAAGGTCTCGCGAAGATGGCCTCCGATTTGCAGAAAGAAATAGAGAAGTTCAAGGTGTAAGAGTGCACTAAAGCATAACCCTCTCCGCCCCCTGCGGGGGCACCTCCCCCAGAGTGGGAGGCATAGCGAAAGCGATGCTTCACGATATAGCTGAAAGTGAAAAGTAGTCTTTCACTTTACAGACATAATCAATTAATCGATTTCGGCTAATGTAAATAATCATAGCATCTGTAAAGGCAGCCTCCCCAATGGGGGAGGTGCCGAGCGAATACGAGGCGGAGAGGGTTTGGTGTTCCACTTTGTATCGTTGCTTAACCTAATAAGCGCATATCATTTCAATCCCGAGGGGCAATCGTCTCTCGGGGTTTTTGTATTCTCACAATAAAATCATCATGTTTTGTGAATTTAATGAATATAGTCAAGATATAGTTTTTTAATTGAAAGAAACGGCGAAAAACTGTATAATATATGCTGTGTAAATGTAATAATGTAACGCGTTTATCTAATATATGAATGTGCTGGGGGAGGCTATACTTTTGCTGATGAATGGTGCGCGGGCTGTATTGGAAAGCCTGAAAAAGGAAGGCGTCGACGTCGTTTTCGGTTACCCGGGCGGCGCGGTGCTGACGCTTTATGATGAGCTGTACAAGATGAAGTTCCCGCATATAGAGACAAAACATGAGCAGGGCGCGGTGCATGCGGCCGACGGCTATGCGCGCGCGACAGGCAAAGTCGGTGTCGTATTCGCGACGTCGGGGCCAGGCGGGACGAACCTCGTCACGGGCATCGCGACCGCATACATGGACTCCATACCGCTCGTGTGCTTCACGGGTCAGGTCGGCAATCCCTACATCGGCAAGGATTCGTTTCAGGAGGCCGACATCTGCGGCATTACGACGCCCATCACGAAGTACAACTACCTCGTGAAGAACGTGAAGGACCTGCCGCGCACGATAAAGGAAGCGTTTTTCATCGCGCGCACGGGTCGCCCCGGGCCTGTCGTCATCGACATCGCAAAAGACGTATTCGCGGCCGAGGTGAACTTCGAGTACCCGAAGGAAGTGCATCGTCGTGGCTACACAGGCGATTTCACGGGCAATGAGAAGCAGATAGATGCCGTCGTCGGCGCTCTGCGTCAGGCGAAAAGGCCGCTGTTCTTCCTCGGCGGCGGCGTGACACTCGCGAATGTATCCGACGATGTGCGCGCCATCATAAAGCGCGTGGGTGCGCCTGTCGTGTCGACGCTGATGGGTCTCGGCTGCGCTGACCCCACGGACGATGCGTCGTTCGGCATGGCGGGCATGCACGGCTCATACGCGGCGAATATGTCGATACAGGAGTGCGACCTGCTCATCGGCATTGGCCTGCGCTTTGACGACCGTGTGACGGGCGTCGTGGACGAATTTGCGCCAGCGGCGAAAATCGCGCAGTTCGAGATAGACGCGGCGGAAATCAACAAGAATGTGCGCGTCGATTACCCCGTGCTCGGCGACCTGCGCTGGTCGATGCCAATATTCCGCAAGGAGCTCGAGAAAGACGCGGCGGATTTCCGTGCGCGCTTCATCAAGTGGCGCGAGTACACCATCGCCATGAACGACAACAAGCCCCTCACATACAAAAAGGACACGCATCGCATCATGCCGGAGGCCGTCATCGAGGAAGTCGACAAGCTCGTCGATGACGATACCATCATCGTGACGGACGTCGGGCAGCATCAGATGTGGGCGGCGCAGTTCTTCCGCTCGAGGAAGCCGCGCCAGTTCATCACATCGGGCAGCCTTGGCACGATGGGCTACGGCCTGCCTGCCGCGCTCGGCGCGAAGCTCGGCGAGCCAAATAAGACCGTCGTGCTCTTCACGGGCGACGGCAGCATCATGATGAATTGCCAAGAATTTTCGACGCTGGCCGACTACGGCATCGACGTGAAGGTCATCATTCTCCATAATCATATGCTCGGCATGGTCGCCCAGTGGCAGAGACTTTTCTATAATCACCACTATGCAGAGTCTGAGCTCAATGGCCACACGGACTTCGTGAAGCTCGCGGAGGCTATGGGCGTCGATGGCTGCCGCATCAATGAGCCATCAGAGCTCGTGCCGACGCTGAAAAAGGTGCTCGAGCACAAAGGCTCAATGGTCGTCGATGTGACGGTGCCGGAGACAGAGGACGTGCTGCCGATGGTGCCAGGCGGCAAGAGACTCGATGAGATGGTCATGGGGGTGAGCGAATAATGAAGAAGTATCTTTTGGCGGTGCTCGTCGACAACAGGCCGGGCGTCCTCACGCACGTGTCTGGGCTCATCAGCCGCCGCGCATTCAATATAGAGAGCATCACGGCGGGCTACACGGAGGAGCCCGAGGTCACGCGCATCAATGTCGTTGTCTCCGTTGACTCCGACGATGAGCTCGAGCAAGTCAAAAACCAGCTCTCGAAGCTCATAGACGTCATAAAGGTCGTCAACGTGACGGCGACGGAGAACATAACGCGCGAGCTCGTGCTCATAAAGGTTCATGCGACCGCCGAGACGCGTGCCGACATCATAAACATCGTCAATATATTCCGCGCGAAAATCGTCGATGTGAGCCCGTCAAATGTCGTCATAGAGCTCACGGGCGGCGAGAAAAAGATAGACGCCATCATAGAAGCCATATCGGACTACGAAATCATAGAAATCGCAAGGACGGGTGCCATCGCGCTTTCGCGTGGCCCTGTGCCTGCAAAAAGCATGTGACACGAGACTAAAGACCACAGCGTGACGGCGCGATTGACGTCAAGGGACGCTAAAATGGTCTACAAAGAAGGTGCAAAACGATGATTGATCCACTTGTTGAGACATTTCTTGTAGTGGCTGATGCGGGCAGCTTCTCGCGAGCCAGCGAAAAGCTATTCTTGTCAAAAGTATCAGTCATGAAGCGCATTGATACGCTCGAGAGAAAAATCGGTGTGAAGCTTTTCCAGCGAACGACGCAGGGCGTGAAGCTAACGGTCGCGGGCAAGGTGCTGAACAACGGCGCACGACACGTCATGGAGCAAATCAATAACCTGCTCGACGAAGTGAGCCAGACAGCGATGATGCCACAGAACATCAAGCTCGGCACGTCGCCGTTCTTCCCGTCGCAGTCGTTGTTCCAGTTCCTCAGGAACAGGAACATCGACACAGACAAGTTCTCGTTTGATGTGGTGCCGTTCGGCACGGGGCTTTCAGGAATAAATGATGCTTTGTCGTCGCTCGGGGATGACCTCGATATTGTGCCATCTGTCCCGATGATGCCTGAAAAGGTGGCGAAGTGCCATGTGCTGCCGCTCATGGACGAGCCTATCAATATAGCGATGTCGAGGACGCACCACCTCGCGAAGAAAAAGAAGCTCGAGTGGGCAGACCTCGACGGAGAGACGATGATCATCATGCGTCGTGGGCTCATGCGCTCGCGTGACCGCATCAGAGATGAGATAGAGAACAATCATCCAAAGATAAAAATCTACGACATCGAAGAGCCGTTCAGCATGAAGAACTTCAATCTCTGCAACGAGAAAAAATATCTGATGAGCATTGTGCCGTATTGGGAAAACCTTCACCCGTCGCTCGTGTCGCGGCCAATGGCGTGGGACTTCACCGAGTCGTGCGGCATAGCATACGGCAAGCACCCATCAGATGCCACACTCGATTTTGTTGAGTTTTTGAAAGAGAATGTGAAGAAGTAAAATAGAGAAGGGCAATCAAAAAGGCAGGAGCGCATGACGCGCTCCTGCCTTTTTGATTCGTGCGTGTAACGCTTAACATTTAGCCGCAAGCGGCAATCGTGCCAACCCTCTCCGCCCCTGCGGGGCACCTCCCCCAGAGTGGGAGGCATAGGATGAGAGGCTTTGCCCGTTAGAAGCCAATGCAAGAATAGAAGATGTTACGGATTCATGAGTTGATAATTCAGCTAGTGTAAAGGTCTTGCACTTTCATGTGCGAATCGATTCAGCCGATGTAAATAATCTCAGCGTCTGTAACGCCAGCCTCCCCAATGGGGGAGGTGCCGAGCGAATGCGAGGCGGAG
>OMWN01000083.1 GCA_900314765.1 uncultured Selenomonadales bacterium
CTATTGAATTTTGCGCACGAAAACTAGCAGAGTTTATATGCTCTGATGCTCTGATGCTCTGATGCTCTGATGCTCTGATGCTCTGATAGCTCTGCTCTTCATATTATGACCTACTTTTCTCATGACCGCAATGGGCGGAAGTTCCTATTTCATAAAATTCATTGTTAGAAAACTGCCACTTTATAAAATCAAGCAAAACATCGACTGCACATCGCGTTTTTAAAAGCCATAACTTTCTTGAAATTAATAATATCATAATTACACAAAAAATCAAGTAATGATACATAATAACATGTTTTTCTGCTAAGTTATTTTTTAAATTTTACTGCTTTATACCAAATTAATCGCAAATTCATGTGACTCCTCTGTCAATCAGATAATGCACTGGCATCACTTTCTCAGTCTCTCGGCGATTTTCTGTCCTGTCGGAGTCGCGGCGAGGCCGCCTTTTGCTGTCTCGCGTATGCTCTGTGGCATGGCGCGGCCAATGCTGTCGAGCGCGGATATGACGTCGTCTATTGGGACGGCGGAGACGATGCCCGCGAGCGTCATGTCGGCCGCGAGCATGGCGTGTATCACGCAAAAGCCGTTGCGCTTGACGCACGGGACTTCGACGAGACCCGCGACGGGGTCACAGGCGAGGCCCAGGAGATTTTTGATGGCGAGCGCGCAGGCATTGCCGCACTGCTCCGGCGTGCCGCCCGCGAGCTCGACGAGCGCCGCGGCCGCCATGCCCGTCGCGGTGCCGCACTCCGCCTGACATCCTCCCTCGGCACCCGCGATTGAGGCGTTCTGGTCTATGACCATGCCGATGCCCGCCGCCGTGAAAAGTGCTTTCACGATTTCTTCGTCCGTCGCGCCTTTGTTGAGCTTCGCCGTGTAGAGCGCCGCTGGCATGATGCCGCAGCTGCCCGCCGTCGGACACGCGACGATGCGCCCCATGACAGCATTCACCTCGGCAACGCCCACGGCATACGACGCCGCCGAGAGCGCAGGCGATGCGAGATAGCCGCCCTCACGATGCGCGTAGAGTTTTTTCGCGTCGCCACCCGTGAGCCCGCTCACCGAGTGCTCCTCGTTTTCAATGCCGCGCTTTATGGCCGCCTGCATGACGTCCCAGCTCCGCCTCATTTCATCGATGAGATCCTCGCGTGACCGCTGGCTCGTGACCATTTCGCGCTCTATCACGACCTCATGAATGGGGAGCATGATTTCATTCGCCAGCGCAATGAGCTCCGCGACCGTTTCAAATTTCTTCATGGCGACCTCCTCATCCCACCGCCGGTATGCTGAACGCATGCTCGACGTATTTCACTTCGCGGCATTCCTCGACGACCTCATCGGACGGCATTGCGTCAAGCTCGAGTATCATCATCGCCGTCTCGCCGCGCTCCCCCCTCGACACGCGCATGAACGCGACATTGACCTCGTAGCCCGCAAGTATATGCGTCACGTTCGTGATGATGCCTGGCCTGTCGCGGTGCACGGTGATGAGCGCGGGGTACATGCCCGTGAGCTCCACCTCGTAGCCGTTGATCTCGGAGATGAATATGTTGCCGCCGCCGACGGATGCGCCCTTTATGCGTGCCGTGCGCCCCGTGACGCCCGTCACGAATATGATGGCCGTATTTGGGTGCGCGTTTATGAGCTTCACCGGCTCGAAATGGTACTCAATGCCCATCCTGTCCGCAATGACGAGCGCGTCGCGGATGCGCTCATCGTCCTGACGAAACCCAAGAATGCCCGCCATGATTGCTTTGTCCGTGCCGTGGCCGTGATACGTCTCCGCGAATGACCCCGCGAGGCCAATATCGACGCGCCGCGGCTCCTCGCCTAGCACGTTGCGCGCCATGAGTCCGAGCCGCACCGCGCCCGCCGTGTGCGAGCTCGACGGGCCAATCATGATCGGCCCGACGATATCAAAAACTCCATGCATATCTCTTCGTCACCTTTCTCGCGATGTGTGATATGTGCAAATAAATAAAAATTACTCCCCCAGCAACTTCTCAAAATCCTCATCCAGCCTCGTGGCTGCAGCTTTGAGCTTTTGGCGCTCATTTCTCGCCCACGCCTCATCGACTGCGAGCCTGTCCGCATTTCTTTTCATCATCACGGCCATCTCGGACTCCTGCGGCCCGCCGAGCACGGCGCGATGATTGACAATCGCCACGGGGTCTATCGTCTCGCGGAACTCCTCCTCACTCATCGGCAGCTCATCGGGGAGATCGAGGTGCCCCGCCACGTTTTCCCTGTATATGCGTCGCGCCTCGTCGTACGGGAAATCGCGCGGCGTATAGCCATTCGCGCGCGCGAATCCGACCATCTCCGACGCGAAATGATGGCCGAGCCTGAACGGCACGCCGTATTCGCGCATCATCACGTCCGCGACTTCCTGCGACGCGCTCCAATCGAGATTTATCTCCTCGAGTGAACGCTCTGGGTCGATTTTGAGCGCGGTCAATATGTAATTGTAGTCGGCGACGAGCTCCGCCGTCTTCTCCGTCATCTTCAGCACCTCGCCGCCGCGCGGGTCAGCCATTCCGGGCGGGATGTTGTGCGCGCGGTAGCTCGCGCCCGCCGCCATGCCGAGCAGTGTCGATGCATTCGTCCGCGCACGGTTGAGGATGCCGGGGTTGCGCTTCTGCGGCATCGCGCTCGACGCGTACGTGTTGCCGTTGCCCTCCTCGAGCATGATCCACGGGCGCGGCTGTGCGTACTGCTGCATAATGTCCTCGATGAATGCGCCGATGTGGAGCGCGACGCTCGTCGTGACGTACCCCTGCTCTATGCCCTCTTCCGGCGAATAAACCTGCACAGCGTCGTACGTGTTGTACGCAATTTCGTCAAATCCCATGTACCGCGCCATTTTCTCGCGATTGAGCGGCCAACTCGTGCCGTTCAGCACCGTCGAGCCGAGCGGCGAGCGATTGATGCGTGCATAGAACTCCTCAACGCGCTCCTCGTCGCGTGCGAATGCATCGTCGAGCGCCAATAGATAGTGCGCGTAACGCTCCGGCTGAGCCTGCACACCGTTCGTGTAAGCGGGCACAATCGTGTTCTCATTCTCCGCCGCCATTTTCTGAAGCGTCCTGCGGAGCGTCGTGAGATTTTCCGACAACGTGAGCAGCCGCTCGCGCATCTCCATCACCGTCGCTGCTGAGAGCATGTCCTGACTGCTGCGCCCCGCGTGTATCTTCGTGACCTCCTCGCCCGCCGCATCGATGAGCAGCGGCTCAAACGTCGTGACGAGCCTCGGCCTCTCAGCGCCCGGCTTCTCGCCGTCCTCAAGCACCTTCTCGAGCCCTTCGGCAAATGAGCGCGCCTCGTCCTCCGTCAAGAGCCCCTCCGAGAGATTCGTCACAATCGTCGCCTTGTTCATCTCGCCGAGCCAATAAAAATTATCATGCGGATACTTCGTTGCCGCCTCCGCGACGCACGTGAAATAACCGTCGTCCACGACATTCATCGTAGCATCGCTCCTTCCAAAAATATTGCCGTAGCCACTCACAAAATGACCGCCCGTAAGCGTCATGCCAAACGCCAGCACCGCCGCCAGAAATTGTTTTTTCCTCAAATGACTCACCTCATCGCTTCCGTAATCATCATGACTAAATTATACAGCGACGCGCCGAAAAGAGCCACAAAAAAAGCACCCACGTGATTGTATACACGTGAGTGCCTTCACCTATGAAAGCGATTATGCCGCGACATCAAATTTGCCGTGTTAATCTGTTCGTTAACGACCGCTCTTTCTTCATCCGTCATTTCCTCATACTTGCGCTCCACCGCTCTGTCGTCACGACAAATTTCAATACAGTTCCCTAGACGAACCTGGCGAATGCATTTGTTTTTGTCAATCAGCTTTATCGGAGTAGTCGGACTTTGGCGCCTTTGAGTCAGCCAACAGCGTTTTGGAATCTTATCAGCTTTATACGATACGATTTTATCCCCTGTCACCTTAAATACACCGCGTTCCTCATCAAACTAAACAACCACCGGCTAAAGCCGGTGGGTTAGGTGGACTAAAGTCCACCCCCGCGACTTAAAGTCGCAATTACGGCTGAAGCC
>OMWN01000024.1 GCA_900314765.1 uncultured Selenomonadales bacterium
GAAATCGAGCGGATTAATCGTCTTGAGGTCCCATTCGCCGAGGTCGTTGTTGACGGCACTGCGACCAGGGAGATTGATGTTGCCCGTCGAATATTTCGCGATGTTGTACGGCGGATCGGTCAATATGAGGTCGACGGACTTCGCAGGGATTTTAGCGAGGTAGCTTTGGCAATCGTCATTGACGAGCGTCACGTCGGGCGGCGCGATTTCTTCTTTGATTGCGTTTTCGTTTTCGCTTTTCGCTGCGTCGTTTATCGTTTTTGCTTCAGCTTTTTTATTCGGTTTCTTTGATTTTATGTCTGATGTCTTTTTCTTCATTGCCTGTTCTCAATGGTCCTGTTGATGATTTCAACCATGCGCGCGTTGAGGTCGATTTCCTCGAGTGCCGCTTTGTAAATCTTCGTGAATCGCTTGAAGCTGATGCCATCTGGCAATATCTTGTCCCAGAACTGTTTGCCAATCAAAAACATCTCTGGGTACGCCAAGTGTTTTTTCACGGTCGATTTCCACGTGTGTCCCTCGCCGTTTTTGTTGTAGAGCGCGACGAAGTACGCCTTCGCGTTTTCGACGTGAACGCCCGCGTATATTGTCAATAGCTTGTCGACGTTCGACGGCGCGTTTGATGTATCGAGGTCGCCGCCCGCCTTGAGCTCGAGAATGTTCCATTCGCCATTGTCGAAAAATGCGAGGTCAACGGGCTTCGTGTGGTATCCGCGCGTCCTGTATTTTTCCGATATGGCGAGCAGCTCCTTTATGCTCGACTGCGTGACCGTGCTTTGGCGACGGGATTTGCCCCTGCCCACGGCCTCGCGGTTTGCTCTGAATCTGTCTATCTCGCCGTGAAGGTCGCCGCTCGCGACATCGATGTCCGTGACGATGATTTGCCCGATTACTTTGGACGGGTCCATGTCGTGCGGCACGCCGCGTGGGTTGACGATGGGCGGCACATTTTCCACGCCGAATTTCAATCGCGCGATGCGCTTTGCGCACGCCTCCATCGCGTTGCCACTTTTTGATTCAAAGCTGCTCACGAACACCATGTTCGCCGTCAGCGTGCTGTCCATTTGGCTGATGAGAAAATTGTATTGCTTCTGGATATAATTTTTTCTGAAATCGCTCTCGATGTTCGCCATCAGCAGGCTGAACTCCTCGACCACGATTTCCTTTATCATCATTTCCGTGTCTGTCATCTGCGCGTCATTCCTTATAAATTTATCGTAGCCTATATTATAATATCCAGCACACAAAAAAGCCATCCCACTTGATTCGTGTCAAATGGGATGGCTTTTGTATTTTTCGCGAGAAACATGAGTGCGAATGGGGAATAACCCTCTCCGCCTCGCATTCGCTCGGCACCTCCCCCAAAGTGGGAGGCTGGCGTCACAGACACTGAGATTATTTACATTAGTTGAATCGTTGACGTGTGAAAGTATGACGCTTTCCAATTTAGCAAAATCTTTAGATAGTGAAATCGCAAATATTTTATTCTATCGTTTAGTTTAAGCGTAAAGACTCTGTTATGTAGCCTCCCCAATGGGGGAGGTGGCCCCGCAGGGGCCGGAGAGGGTCATGACCATATTCTTTTGCGATTATACCCAGCCCTGCGCGTGCATCGCGTTCGCGACTTTCACGAAGCCTGCCATGTTCGCGCCCGCGAGCAGGTCGCCTTTCGCGCCGTATTCCTCGCATGCCGCTGTTGTCTTCTTGTAGATGTCGTCCATGATGCGTTTCAAGTAGTTGTCGACTTCCTCGAATGTCCACGAGAGACGCTCGGAGTTTTGGCTCATTTCGAGAGCGGAGACGGAGACGCCGCCCGCATTCGCCGCCTTCGCGGGGCCGAACTTTACCTTGTGCTTCTGGAAATACGCGATGGCGTCGAGCGTCGATGGCATATTCGCGCCCTCGCAGACGACTTTCACGCCGTTCTTGACGAGCTCTTTCGCCGCGTCGAGGTCGAGCTCGTTCTGCGTCGCACACGGCAGAGCGATGTCGCACGGCACATTCCACACGCCTTTGCAGCCCTCGTGATACTCGGCTTTCTTGTGCTTCTTCACGTATTCCTTTATGCGCGCGCGGCGGACTTCCTTTATGTCCTTGACGAGCGCGAGGTCGATGCCGTCCGGGTCGTAGACATAGCCGCTCGAATCGGAGCACGTGACGACCTTCGCGCCCATCTGCTGCGCCTTCTCGATGGCGTAGATGGCGACGTTGCCCGCGCCCGAGACGACGACCGTCTTGTCCTTTATGTCGATGCCCGCGTCGCGGAGCACGTTGCTCGTGAAGTAGAGGAGGCCGTAGCCCGTCGCCTCCGTGCGCGCGAGGCTGCCGCCGAACGTGAGCCCTTTGCCCGTGAGCACGCCCTCGTAGAGTCCTGTGATGCGCTTATACTGGCCGTAGAGATAGCCAATCTCGCGGCCGCCGACGCCGATGTCGCCCGCCGGCACGTCGATGTCGGCGCCGATGTGGCGATAGAGCTCCGTCATGAAGCTCTGGCAAAATCTCATGACCTCGTTGTCGCTCTTGCCCTTCGGGTCAAAATCTGAGCCGCCCTTGCCGCCGCCAATCGGGAGTCCCGACAGCGCGTTTTTGAGTATCTGCTCCGTCGCGAGGAATTTCAAAATCGAAAGATTGACGCTTGGATGGAAGCGCAGGCCGCCCTTGTATGGTCCGATGGCGCTGTTCATCTGCACGCGGAAACCGCGGTTCACCTGGAGCTCACCCTTGTCATCGACCCACGGCACGCGGAACATGACGACGCGCTCCGGCTCGAAGAAACGCTCCAAGAGCTTTTCCTCTTTATACTCTGGATGTGCCTCGAGCACGGGGATGATCGACTGCAAAATTTCTTTTGCCGTGTTCTGGAATTCCTTCTGATCTGGGTCCTTCGCCTCGATGCCCGCGAGCACCTTTTTCGCGTAAGCCTTCATGTCTGCCATAAAAATCTCTCCTCACCCTTGTATATCCTTTTTGCATATCTGCAAGTATTTTTTAGTATACTATAAGCAAGAAAAAATACAATAATTTTAAATAAAGTATACGTGTATACATGAGGGCGAGGTTGATTTTGCGCTCATTTTCTCGTCATCGTCTTGAACCATACGGCGGCGACGAGCATGAGCGTGCCCGGGATGAGGAAGACGCTCACGATGCCGAGCGCGCCCGCGAGCCAGCCGCCGAAAAATGCGCCCGTGAACATGCCGATGAACTGCGCCGATTGATTGAGCCCGAAAATGCGACCGAGTGTCGCGTCGGACACTTCCTGGCGAATGAGGCTGTTCGTCGAGGGGATGAGGCCCGCACCCGCGATGCCGCCGATGAATCTCAATGCGCCGAGCTCGAGCGGCGTCGTGACGAATGCCTGCGGCAAAAACGAGAGACCCGCGAGCAAAAGCGAAACGAACATCACGCGCTCTGGGCCGACGCGGTCGGAGAGATGGCCGAGCGGCGAGCCCGCCAGCGCGCTCGCGACGCCCGTCGCTGAGAACACGGCGCCCGAGATGAGAGCGACGTGCTCAGACTCGGGCACGAGCGACGCGATGTAGACGGTGATGATGGGGTGGACGCACGTGAGTGAGAAGTGAAGAAGAAACGTCGTCGTGAAAATGCCAACGACGCGGCGCGGATGAGGAATCATTTTGAACGTCTTCGAGAACGAGACGGCCGCGGCGTGGGGCACGGGCGTGAATGATTCGTGAACGAAGAACATTGAGGCGAAGCCGACGAAGCAAAAGCCGCCGACGAAGAAGAACACGTCGCGGCATCCCATGAGCTCGACGAGCCAGCCGCCGAAAAGCGGACCGAGCAGCGCGCCCGAGACTTGAAACGTGAAGAAGATGCCGAGCGCCCAGCCCGACTTTTCCTTCGGCGCCTCCTGCGCGACGAGCGGCACGACCGCGCCGAGAAATCCGCTCATCGCGCCCTGCATGAGCCGCAGCGCGAAAAGTTGCTCGGGACTCGTCGCGAGGCCGAAGCCGACCATGATGGCGCCAAGCCAGAAGCTCGCACGCAGCGCCATCGGTTTTCGCCCGTATTTGTCTGACAGACGACCCCATATCGGCGCGGCGATGGCGAGCGATATGAAATTCGCGCCGAATATCATGCCGGACCAGCGCGTGATCTCCGCCTCGTCCTCCATGCCCATCTCGACGAGATAGAGCGGCAGCATCGGCGCGAGCTGACTCATGCCGACAGACACGATGAAGCACGCGACACAGCAGAGGTATAGATTTTTCTTCCATCGTTCCATTTTCATTTGAATTTCTTCCTTAATGGTGCAAATTTGCGAATATCTCCGGGGCGATGCCAGTCTGAAGTAATTTAGCAAATTCTTATAGGCTCTTATGCTGACTCCGAAGCGGCGTGTCTTCGCTTTTGCCGCGAGGAGGACAGCCTTAGAGCCTATTGAAATTGCACAGTGGATGAAGACTGGCATTGCCGAGTCACTTTTTCAATGATTTTACAAACTCGTGAACTCAAGGTTTATTTTTCAGTATACCACCGCAAAAAATCCCTTGCCAACAAAATTATCTGATGATATAATCTTTTGGTCGATTAGGATTCAAATGATTGAAAGAAAGTTTGAAACCTTCCCTGCTCACAGGATGTGTGAGCCATGAAGTCGCGTCGCGGCTTCTAAATGTCCAAAGAGGAGGTGATTTCGTGAGAAAATACGAAGTCATATTCATCGTAAAGCCAATGGACGACGAGCAGACGAACAAAGTCATCGAGAAGTTCACGAAGCTCATCGCTGACAACGGCGGCACGATTGAAAAAGAGGATAGGTGGGGCAAGAGAAGACTTGCTTACCAGATCAAAGACTTCCAGGAAGGCTACTACGACCTTCTGTACGTCAATGCTGAGCCAGCATGCGTCAAAGAGGTCGACCGCGTGATGAAGATCACGGAGGATGTCCTGAAGCACATGATCGTACGCTCCGAGGGTGTTCCCGAGGGCGAGGAAGAGCCAGAGGATGACGGCGTCGAGGCTGTCTGATTTGTGTATCGAGGTTTAGTCAGGAGGATGGATCGCCAATGAACAAGGTCATTCTGATGGGTCGCCTCGCGCGTGACCCGGATGTGCGCTCGACGCAGTCCGGCAGGACGTACGCGCGTATGACGATTGCCGTTGACAGGCGCATGAGCCGCAACGCTGCCCCGGGGCAGCAGACGGCGGACTTCATCAATCTTGTCGCATGGGAGCAGCGCGCTGAATTCGCGGGCAACTATCTCCACAAGGGAACGAAAATAGTCGTGGAGGGACGTCTGCAGGCGAGGTCGTACGACGCTCAGGACGGCACGAAGCGCTATGTGACGGAGGTCGTCGTCGACAATATCGAGTTCGCTGAGTCCAAAAAGAGTGACACGAGCGCGTCGTATGGCGGCGGCCAGTCTTACGGCGGGGCGCAGTCCTATGGTGCGCCGCAGAGCGCGCCGATGCCCGGAGGCTCGGCGGGCGGCCTGGGCGATTCCGTCTCTGACGATGATATCCCATTCTGAAAGGGGAGACTAAAATGATGAGACGTGACCGCGGTCGTCGTCCACGCAGGAAGGTTTGCAGCTTCTGCGTTGACCATGTCGACAGCATCGACTACAAAGACGTCGCAAAGCTTAGAAGGTTCATCACGGAGCGCGGCAAGATACTTCCACGCCGCATTTCCGGCAACTGCGCAAAGCATCAGCGCCAGGTGACGCTCGCTATAAAGCGTGCTCGCAACATCGCGCTGCTTCCGTTCACAGCGGAATAATAGAGCCAACAAGAAGGAGAGGATTGTGTCCTCTCCTTTTTTGTTTGTGTAGAAATGTTTTGCTTCGATAAACGCTAACCCTCTCCGCCTCGCATTCGCTCGCGCAAACATGCCACTGGCATGTTTGCCACCCATTGGGGAGGCTGGCTTCACAGATTCTGTGATTATTTGCATTAGCTGAATAAGTTACACGTGAAAGTGTGAAGCCTTTATTCTAGCTAAATAATCGACTAACGAAAGTGTATCGTCTTCTATTCCTTCGTTAAGTTTAAACGAAAAAGCTCTCGTACTATGCCTCCCACTCTGGGGGAGGTGCCCCCGCAGGGGGCGGAGAGGGTCAGCAGAATTTTCAGGTTGATGCAGTATCTCGTTTTCAAGCTTTGAAAGTTTTGTTTACAATCCACAAAATATTGACTAGAATAAATTGATAGCTGAAATTTTGATTGAAGGTGAAATTGTTGGCGGAGATTTTTCATAACGATTGGGCAAATTATTTGAACGACGAGCTCAAGAAGCCATATTATCGTGAGCTGCGCGCGTTCCTCATCAACGAGTATAGCACGCGCCGCATTTATCCCGACATGTATTCCATATTCAACGCGCTCCACTACACGCCGTATGCGAGCGTGAAGGTCGTCATTCTCGGGCAGGACCCGTATCATGGGCCGGGACAGGCGCACGGGCTGTCGTTCTCCGTGCTGCCGGGCGTGAAGCCGCCGCCGTCGCTCGTGAATATTTTCAAGGAACTTTCCGTCGACTGCGGCTGCAAAATCCCGAACAATGGCTGCCTGCGTCCGTGGGCCGATCAAGGCGTGCTGCTGCTCAACACGGTGCTTACGGTGCGCGAGCACGAGGCGAACTCCCATCGCGGCCACGGCTGGGAGATTTTCACGGACCGCATCATCGAGCTTCTGAATGAGCGCGAGAAGCCGATGGCGTTCGTGCTCTGGGGCACGCCGGCGCGAAAGAAGAAAATCATGATCACAAACCCCGCGCATTTCATCGTCGAGTCGCCGCACCCGAGCCCGCTCTCAGCGTCGTACGGATTTTTCGGCAGCAGGCCATTCTCGCGTGTGAATAATTTTTTGAAGAGCGTCGGCGAAACGCCGATTGATTGGCAGATACCAGACATTTGAGATTTTGCGCCATCACTCCATCGTCGTATATGGTCGCGTTTCCTATTTTTAAATTTGTGGTTTTATGGTATAATAATCGTGTCTTTTTGACGATAAAAGTGATATGCAGAAGAGAGTTAGTTGGGAGGAAATCATCTCTTGGACGGCAACATAAAACAAGAGGATAACCGCGAATATACGATAAAAATCATACCGCATCAGGGAGAGACGGTGCACAGCGTGCGCGTGCCATTCAGGGTGCTGAAGTATGGGCTCGCATCGCTCTGCGCGGGTGCGGTGCTTTTCGTCGGCGCACTGAGCTTTGCGACGTACAGCGCGTTCACGGCGAAGGATGACGCGGACCGCATGGCACAGCTCAAAAAGGTGAACACGCTCCAGCAGGAGCAGCTCACGCAGCTCGCGAAGAAGGCGAACACGTTGCAGGATCAGATGGACGAGGTGCGCGAGATAGAGCAGGAGCTGCAGATGGTGTCGGGCCTCGTGGCGCCGGAGGACGCGGAGGCGCCGACGGAGTCGTTTGACGGGCAGGGCGGCCCGTGGATAGAGCCAAATCCGAAGAATGTCAACATAGCGCTCGACAATATCAGCCACAAGCTCGATGTCACGCGCTCGCATATGGACGGGATACGCGAGGCCATAAAGAAGCAGCAGAAGCTCGGCTCGTATCATACGAGCTATTCGGCGGAGATACCGTCGATATGGCCGTCGTCGGGCGATGTGAGCTCGCCGTACGGCATGCGCTGGGGCGGCTCGGATTTCCACCCGGGCATCGATATCGCCAATGACTACGACACGCCGATTGTCGCGACGGCTGACGGTGTCGTGACGTTCGCGGGGTACAACTCTGGCGGCTATGGCAACATGGTGGACATCGACCACGGCAATGGCCTCACGACGCGCTACGGGCATGCCGAGGAAGTCGTCGTCGAGGCGGGTCAGGCCGTGCGCCGCGGGCAGATAATCGCGTTCATGGGCAGCACGGGATTCTCGACGGGTCCTCATGTGCACTATGAGGTGCGCGTGAACGGCGAGGTTGTAAATCCTGAGAATTATCTTTGGTAATAAGAGGCGAGTAGACGATGTTTGACAGCATGCGCAAAAAAGTGGACAGCACGAATGACATAGAGACAATCATAGGCCGCAGCACGGCGATAAATGGACAAATATCGGGCAGCGGCAATATCCGTGTGGATGGCAGGGTCGATGGCGGCATAGCGGTCGCGGGCGACGCCATCATCGGCGAGAGCGGCATCATCGTCGGCGACATCAAGGCGAGGAGCCTCGTCGTCGCGGGCACCGTCAACGGCAATGTCGAGGTCGAGGGCAATCTGTCGATACATGCGACGGGTCAGCTCATCGGCGACGTGAAGGTCAGGAGCCTCAACATCGCTGACGGCGGCGTGTTCAAGGGACAAAGCGATATGGCTGTGCGCACTGGCGACGTCCAAGTGCAGCCCGCGTGACGTGATATGAGAGCGTGAAAAAGGCGTGAGGTTCATTCCTCGCGCCTTTTTTTCATATATAAATTTCTAAAATGAGCATAATTCTGAATCTGTTGATTTTATTATAGAAGGGAGAACTCGAAATGACGTCTGCAATTTCTGACGCTGAGCGCGAGGCTCTCGAGCGGATTGCTGTGCCGCTTTGCGTTTTTGAGTGGGCGGACTGGCGCTATCATGTGGCCGCCGTGTCTGATGGGGTTGCGGAGCTCCTCGGCATGAAGAGGGAAGAGCTCATCGGCGAGGATGGCAATCTTGCCATGAAGGTGCATCCAGAGGATCAGGCCGCCCTCGACAACATGAAAAAATATGTGGCGCTTCATCCCGACGCGATATATCCGATGACGTTCCGCGTGCAGCGCGCGGACAAGACGTATATATGGGTCAAGGCGCAGTCGAAGGCGCGTCGCGCGAACATGGATGACGGCGAGCGGCTCATATTCTATGTGACGTACTCCGACTTCACGGCGGAGGAGGAGATGCGCCGCGCGCAGGACAGGGCGCGCAAGCGGTCGGGCACGCTGATGGAGAAAATCATGGAGACGACGCAGACGCCGATATTCTGGAAGGACGCGCAGCGGCGGTTTCAGGGCGTCAACAAGGCATTCCTTGACTACTACGGCGTGCCGTCGTCTCATGTCTTGCTCGGCAAGACGGACGAGGACATGGGCTGGAACATCGAGATTGGCAAATTCAAGAGCGATGAGGAAGAGGTGCTGAAAGGGAAGCTCGTCAGCCGCCAATTCGGTCACTGCATCAGGAAGGGCGAGACGCGCGACATTCTCGCGAACAAGACGCCGCTCAAGGATGAGCATGGGCGCATCGTTGGGCTCGTGGGCTCTTTTATTGATGTGACGGACGAGATACGCCGCATGGGGCAAAATGAGCGCCTTTTGATGGCGCTCGACAACGTGCCGACGGGCATTTGCCTCTACGATTTCAGCTCGGGCGAACCGCGCTGCATCATGATGAACAAGTACCTCGCGCAATTCACGGGCATCATGCGCGATGCCGTCGAGCAACGGCCATTCGACGCGATACTGCCGTTCGTGCTGCCCGCTGACCGCAGCAAATTCAAAAAGCGCATGATGGAAATCGCGATAGATTCACAGGATTTCGACATGTCGCTGAGCATTCAGCGGGCGGGCGGCGGCTACGCGTACATGCACGTCATTGGCACGCGCGTGAAGGACGGCCTCGCCGACCGCATCTACGTGTCGATGTTCGATGTGACGCGGCTCAAAAAGGTACAGCAGACGCGGCGCGCCGAGCGCGAGATACTGCAGAAGGCGCTCGACATCGTTCACGTGCTCGTGTGGACGTACGACGTAGAGGCGAAAAGCCTCACATTTATTCGCTCCGACGCGTCCGACTCTGAGCGCATGCGCATAGGACTCGAGGAGACGATCAGTCCATTGCCAGACGCGCTCATGGACTGGGTCGCTGATGATGACCGTGCGAAATTCGCCGACCACATCGCGAAGGTCAATCAGGGCATGTCGTCGACCGTGGACATCGGATTTCATCGCCCGAATGAGAGCGAGTCGCGCATCTACCGCATCACGCATCTCGTCACGCTCGACCCGTCGACGGGCGCGCCGTACAGCGCGTACGGCATTGCGCAGGACATCACGGACGAGAAGCGCGCCGAGAAGAAATATCACGACGAGGTGCACGCCATAGATTCGTCGGCGCCGCACAACCTCGTCGCGAAAGGCCACTACAATCTGACGTCGAACAGGGTCGTCGAGCACTGGGCGCGGGACGGGCGCGTGCTCGATATCAAGCCCGACATGACGTACGATGAAGTCGCGCGAGAGATGGTCATGACGGTGAGCGACGACAGCACGCGGCAGACGATAGAGAAGGCGCTTGAACGTGACGCGCTCATCGCGCGCGCATACGAGGGCGAGCGAAGCTTCAGCATCGAGTTCAGGCACGAGCAAAAGGGATGCCTGCCGTTCTGGGCGCTCTTGACGCTCAACATGTTCAGCCTCGAGTCGGGCGATATAGAGGCGTTCATTTACATCTACGACATCACGACGGCGCTCATACGCCGCGAAATCATCTCGAAATTCCCGCTGCTCGGCTACGATGCCATTGGGCTCATAAACCTCGATAAGAACATCATTTTCATGTACGACGACGCTCTTTATGACAGCAATTCGATGGGCGAGACGGAAAACTACACGGCGTTGATTTCACGGCGCGTCGAAAAGTACTGCCTCAAGGACAAGCGGGGCGATGTGAGACAGGCGCTCTCGATTGAGACGATACGCGAAAAGCTATTGACGCAGCCCGTTTATGATGTTTCGTATGATTACGTCGGCAATGGCGAGCGTCTCAGAAAGCACATGCAGTTCTGCCATTTGTCGTCGTTCTCCGACTATGTCTTCTACTGTCGCAGCGACGTCACGGAGCAACATAAAAAGGAAATCGACCAGATGGCGCGGCTCAAGAACGCGCTCGAGACGGCGGAGCAGGCGAACGAGGCGCGGACGATGTTCCTCGCGTCGATGAGCCACGACATGCGCACGCCGCTCAACGGCATCCTCGGCTTCACGCGCCTCGCGATTGGCACGTCGAGCATCGTGAAGCAGCGCGACTACCTGCAGAAAATTCTTTTCTCGGGCTCGCTCCTGTTGTCGCTCGTCAATGAGACGCTGACACTCTCGCGCCTCGAGAGCGGCAAATACATCCTGCAGCCTGAGGATGTGCCGTTCCGCGATGTCGTTGACGGCGTCGTCGTGCCCGTCGAGGTCTCGGCGCAGGAGCACGACGTCTCGTTCGTCACGCAGTTTGACGACCCGCCTGCGCCGCTCGTCAGAGTGGACAGGCTGAAGCTGCAGGAGATATTGCTCAATCTCTTGTCGAATGCCGTGAAATTCACGCCCGAAGGCGGCAGCATCATATTCACGATAAAATTCCCGTCGGGCGGCGAGCTCGACGACCTCGCCGAGGGCTGCAACACACGCATTTCCGTCAGCGACAGCGGCATCGGCATCAGCAAATCATTTTTGTCGAAAATATTTGAGCCGTTCACGCAGGAGCGCACGAAGAGCACGCAGAACATCAGCGGCACGGGGCTCGGCCTCGCCATCGTGAAGCGCATCATAGACCGCATGGGCGGCGTCATCAGCGTGGACAGCGAAGTGGGGCACGGCGCACGGTTCGTCGTCGACCTGCCGCTCACGTTCATCGACGGCACGAAAAACGATGAGCGCGTCGCGAAGGGCACCGTCGATTTCAAAGGCAAAAAAGTGCTCCTCGTCGAGGACAATTTCCTCAACCAAGAAATCGCGAAGACGCTGCTCGAGGAAAAAGAATTCATCGTCGACACGGCAGAGGACGGCAGCGAGGCCGTCGAGAAATTCAAGAGCTCGATGGAAGGCGAGTACAGCATCATACTGATGGACATCAGAATGCCGAACATGGACGGCTACGACGCGACGAGCACGATAAGAAAGCTCGAGCGCAAAGACGCGGCGACCGTCCCCATACTCGCCATGACCGCCGACGCGTACGCCGAAGACGTGAAACATTGCCTCGACGTCGGCATGCAGGGCCACATCGCAAAACCGATTGACCCTGTGAAAATGTTCGATGCCATCGCGAAATGGATAAAGTAATGATAGAAAATGGAATAGTAAAAATGCTGGGCGCGAAATTTGCAGCCCAGCATTTTTTGTGTATGCGTGTGATGTTATAAATAGCAAATGAGAAATTCTCTCCGCAATGAAATCGTTTCAGCTTGTGTCAATAATCACAGAATTTGTAACGCCAGCCTCCCCAATGGGGGAGGTGCCGAGCGACTGCGAGGCGGAGAGGGTTGCATGGTAGCAAACATGAGATTTTCATAGCATAATAAAAAATGCTGGACACCATTTCTGATGCCCAGCATTTTTGTGTGCGTGTGATTTTGTTTTCAATGATTTGCCATGCTGTATATTGCGATGGCGGTGGGTTTGTCGATTTTGTGGAAGGCGCCGACGGTCGTTTTGCCGCCGTCTGTGAGTTTGTCGGCGAGGTACTCTATCTCATCGTCGTCTTTCACGCCGATGCCAAGCTCCGTGAATGAGAGCGGCAGGCCGAGGCTCTGCCAGTATTCTTCCGTGAGGCGGATGCCCGCGCGCGAGCGCTCCTCGGGTGTGCCGACGGTGACGCCCCAGACATTCGTCGCGTACTCGGCAAATCTCTCGGGCGCGTCCTGATACATGTAGCGCGCCCAGCTGCCCCACATCGTTGTGAGCGTCTCGCCGTGCGTCGCGTCGTAGCGGGCGGAGAGCTCATGCGCGAGCTTGTGCACGCCGAAGTCCATCGTGCGCCCGAGGCTCGTGAAGCCGCAATGCGACACGCTGCCGCTCCACATGATTTCGCTCATCGCCTCGTAGTCCTTGTGGTTCGACATCGCGATTTTGCCGAACTTGATGACGTTTTTGAGCAGCGCCTCGGCGACGCGGTCCGTGAGATTGTTCCCTGTCTCGTGCGTGAAGTAGCGGTCAATCGTGTGCATCATGATGTCGGCGATGCCCGCCGCGAGCTGCTTTCTGGGCAGCGTGTAGGTGAGCTCGGGGTCCATGATGGCGAACGCGGGACGATTGAACTCGATGTTGATGCCGCCTTTTTTGCCCGTCTCATCGTTCGTGAGCACGGCGGAGTCGCTCGTCTCGCTGCCTGCCGCCGATATGGTCAGCACGACGCCAATCGGCAGCGAGCGCGTGACGGGCTTTTTCTTCGCCCAGAATTCCGCGATGTCCGTGTCGAGATTTGCGGCGCCGTGTGCGATGGCCTTTGCCGTGTCGATGACGCTGCCGCCGCCGACCGCGAGTATGAGGTCCGCGCCGAACTTCGCCGCCTCATGGACGCCCTCGCGCGCCTTCGACATCAGCGGGTTTGGCTTTACGCCGCCGAACTCCGCGTATGGCAGTCCCGCTTCCTCGAGCGTTTTCTCGACGCGCTCGAGAAGTCCGCTCTTTTTGACGCTGCCGCCGCCGTAGACGATGAAGACGCGCCTCCCGCCATGATGCTTTACGGCCTCAGCGACCTTCGCCTCCGTTCCCCTGCCGAAAATGATTTCCGTTGGAACATGAAATGTGAAATTATTCATGATGTCCTCCTTGTATCGAAAATGAATTTTGAATTTAAAATTTTCGTAAAATAAAAAACCATCTCTATCAGTATACCATGAATTTACGATAGAGATGATTTTATTTTTTTTAGAGACTTTATTTAATCGATGTGGGGAAATCCGCCAATACGATTTTCTCAGCTCAAGAGCAGACTGTCGTCGCCGAGCTCGCTGCCTGCTGCTTTTTCGAACATGAGCAGGAGGTCTTTGACGGTGAGTTTTTTCTTTTCTCTGTCTTTCACGTCGATGAGTATCTTGCCGCCGTACATCATGATGAGGCGATTGCCGCAGGCGAGTGCGTCGCGCATGTTGTGCGTTATCATGAGCGTCGTGAGGTGGCGCTCCGCGACGATGCTCGTCGTGATTTTGAGCACCTGCGCCGCTGTCTTCGGGTCAAGTGCCGCCGTGTGCTCATCGAGGAGCAAGAGCTTCGGGTCGGCGAGCGTCGCCATGAGGAGCGTCAGCGCTTGACGCTGGCCGCCGGAGAGCAGGCCGACTTTCGATTCGAGCCTGTCCTCGAGTCCGAGGTGAAGCGACGCGAGCATGCTCTGAAATTTCTCTTTGTCTTCTTTCTTCGAGCTCCATGAGAGATTCGGGCGGCGATTTCTGCGCGAGGCAATCTCGAGATTTTCCTCAATCATCATGTTGGCCGCCGTGCCCATCATTGGGTCCTGAAAGACGCGGCCAATATATTTCGCGCGACGATGCTCAGGCCAGTCGGTGATGTCCTCGTCGTCGATGCTGATCGTGCCTTTGTCGACGGGGAACGTGCCCGCGATGGAGTTCATCAGCGTCGATTTGCCTGCGCCGTTGCCGCCGATGACGGTGACGAATTCGCCGGGCGCGAGGTGAAGCGATACGTCAATGAGCGCGACTTTCTCCGTTATCATGCCGGGGTTGAACGTCTTTGAGATATGTGATATGTCGAGCATTTATTCTCCCGCCTTTCTCATAGCCTTGAACTTCGCCTGAATGAGCGGCATCGAAAGCGCCAGCGCCACGAGTATTGCCGTGAAGAGCTTGAGGTCGTTCGGCGGCATGCCGAGCGCGAGGACGATGGCGATGACGACACGGTAGACGATGGAGCCAAGCACGACGGAGAGCAGGCAACGCCAAAATGTGCGCGTGCCGAAAAGCACTTCGCCGATGATGACGGACGCGAGGCCGATGACGATGGTGCCGACGCCCATGCCGACATCAGCGAAGCCGTTGGCCTGACCGATGAGCGCGCCCGATATGGAGACGAGCCCGTTCGATATGAGCAGGCCGAGGATGATGGTGTTGTCGGTATTGATGCCGTTCGCGCGTATCATGCGCGGGTTTGCGCCCGTGGCGCGTATCGCGGAGCCAATCTCCGTGCCGAAGAACCAGTAGCAGAGGAGCGCGAGCACGGCCGTCGAGACGATGCCGACGAAGAGCGCGACGTTCTGCGGGTCGTCCGAGATGAAGCCCGCGAGCGTGAATATCGTGTCCATGCGCAGGAGCGAGAGGTTCGCTTTGCCCATGATGCGCAGATTGACGGAGTAGAGCGCAATCATCGTGAGGATGCCGGCGAGCAGTGCGGGGATTTTGAGCTTCGTCGTGAGGATGCCCGTCACGATGCCCGCCGCCATGCCGGCGAGACACGCGACAAACACGGACGTTATCGGGTCGTAGCCCTCAGTCAAAAGCTTTGCTGCCGTCGCTGCGCCGAGCGGGAAGCTGCCCTCGACCGTGAGGTCGGCTATGTCGAGCACTCGGAACGTGATGTACACGCCGATGGCGAGAATGGACCACAGGAGGCCTTGAGATAATGTTGGAATAGCAAGTTCAAGCAATTTATTTCCCTCCTTTTATTTGTAAAAACACGAAAGTCATTATATCACAGCAAAAAGCACATATCAACAAATCAGACGGAATCTGATGAAAATAAAATGAGTTCATGTGTAATGTTGTAAGGCGCGAGAAAATCGATTCATTTTTTATGAGAGATATACGTATAATGTTCCGTATCATTATTCGCAGCAAATTATATGCGCAGAATTTTATGTTTGCAAAGCATTTGGCACGCAGGAATTGGCTGTATGGAAATTTTTCGCGTATTTTGATATAGTAGATGAGACGAATTGACGTCGTAATGAAGATATTCGGCAAATCAAATCCATGACGGAGCGAAGGGATGATTTTCATGATACGCATAACGATTGAGACGAACGACAAGACGGGCATCGGCTATCAACTGCATCTGAAGGACGACAGGCAGCATCGTGAGTGGATTGCGCGCGACGACAAAAACGGCTGGCCGGGCGGAAAGCCGTTCCTCGATCTCGATTCGACAGTGGAATGCGCGAAGCAGATCATCATCGCGGACAAACATTTCTCGAAGCACAACAAGGATATTTCGCGCAATCTGCGCGTGTCGAATGATGCGCTCGAGGCGAATAAGAATCGTGACATCGGAGCGCGTCGAATGCTCGCTGATATGAAAAAAGGCCGCTTCGAAAAATTTGCGCCCGCGCCCGAGAATTTTGGCAACGCGATACGCGCGAACGCAAAGGTGGAGTATGGCAAGGAGGAGCCAGGCAAGCCGCAGAAAGTAAAGATCAGCGTCAAGCCGATGGCGATGGTGCTCACGGTCTTTGGCGTCGCGCATGAAAATAGAATCACTCCGAAGTATCATGAGGTAGTGCAGAACTTTTTCAGGCTCGTCGCGTCAAAAGGATTTGGCGAGGGCGGCGCGTCGGCGATGATGGAGCAGTTTTACGCTTTGGACAAAGATACGGCGGGCGCGTGGGTCGCGGACCTCATCGACGATGCGGACATCCCAGTGCAGACGCTGGAAATGATTATCATCAATGCGTTTGGCGGCTTCGATGACGATGATGATGCGTGAAGGGTGAGGGTGAAATCATAAAGGCATAACCCTCTCCGCCCCTGCGGGGCACCTCCCCCAGAGTGGGAGGCATAGGATGAGAGGCTTTGCGCTTCAAACTTAACGAAAGAATAGATTATTTTACCTTTTCAGTTGTCGATTATTCAGCTGGGTTGGTTATTCAGCCAGAATAAAAGCTTTACACTTTTGCGAGCAAATCGATTCGGACCATGTAAATAATCACAGCGTCTATAACGCCAGCCTCCCCAATGGGGGAGGTGCCGAGCGAATGCGAGGCGGAGAGGGTCTCATAAAAGAAAACTAAAAACGCACAAACAAAAAACCGCGCGGGTTCGTCCGCGCGGTTTTTCGTTTGTTCTTATCTATATGTCATTCGACCATTTCGGCATTTTTCGCGATGTCGTCAGGAATCTTTATGCCGAGCGTCGTGACGTCTTTCTTGTTGATGAAGACTTTGAGCTCTTTTGCCATCTGTATCGGCATGGTGGCTGGCTTCGATTTGCCATCGAGGATGTCGGCTGCCATTTCGCCGGACTGCATGCCGAGCTTGTAGTAGTCTATGCCGTACGTGATGAGGCCGCCCGCTTTGACCATGTTAGGCTCGCCGCAGACGATTGGCTTTTTCGCGGCGTCAGTGATGGCGACGAGCGTCGGCATTGCCGATGCGATGACGTTGTCCGTTGGCTCATAGAATACATCGACATCGCCGACGAGGCTCTGTGCCGCCTGCTGGATGTCGTTGACCGTCGAGATGGTCGCGACTTTGACGGTGAGACCCTTCGACTCAGCGTAGTCCTTCATGATTTTCGTCTGTATCTCGGAGTTGACCTCGCTCGAGCAGTAGACTGTGCCGATGGTCTTCGCGTTCGGGCAAACCTTCATGAGGAGATCAATCTGCTCCTTTATCGGGCTCATGTCGCTCGTGCCCGTGACGTTGCCCTTCGGCGCATCGTTTGATGCGGCGAGCTTCGCGCCGACGTAGTCCGTGATGGCCGAGCCGACGATAGGAATGTCTTTCGTGAGGTTTGCGACGGTCTGCGCCGACGGCGTCGCTATGGCGTAGATGAGGTCAACCTTGTTGTTGACGAAGCGCTGGCCGATGTTCTGGAGGTTCGACTGGTCCGCCTGCGCATTCTGACGGTCGAACGTCACGTTTCGGCCTTCCTCGTAGCCGCGCTTCTTGAGTCCTTCGACGAAGCCCTTGTTCGCAGCGTCAAGTGCGTTGTGCTCGACGAGCTGCACGATGCCGACCTGATACTGTTTCTTGCTGTCGGCTGACTGCTTCTTGTCCCCGCCGCCGCCGCAGCCCGCGACGATGCCTGCGAACGCGAGCGCCGTGAGGCCCACAGCGATGCGCTTCAAAGTTTTCTTCATAAACATTTGCATTGCCCCCTCGAAAATACGCAAAATTTGAGTAAAATTGTAAACATGGATATTATACAAAATGTATAAGGTTTTGTCACGAAAAATTCATTATATTTTCGCTTATTTTCGCTTGTTTTTGCTGTATACAATTTTTATGACGATTTTATTCTCAAAGTATTGGGTGATAAATTAACACACATTAATAAACTTTTAATCATGGCATAAGCATTTTGTAATTCGCCCAGTATAGACTCGTAAGCGATGAAAACGCTGCTTGTTTCCGCTGAGAAAAAGTGCTCTTCACGTGCCTTCATGTTTTAAACTGCAGGTATATGAAGGGCTTTGACAATGCACATAGCGGCGTGTATAATCAATCAATGTTTCAAGGAAGTATCTGCCGATTTTTTGGTGTTGGGCTCAAAGCCCATATTAGGAGGAATTGAATTGACAAAGAAAATGTCCTCGAAGAAGTTCCGTGCTTTCGCTGCGTCGCTCGCGGCCGCAGCTCTTCTCTGGGGCGCGCCGGCGGCACTGCCGTCCGCCGCTCCTGTCGCGCATGCTGATGCCATCACCGACATCATCGGCGGCATCATCGGCGTGAGCACGACGTACAGCGAATATCTCGATAAAATGCTCGCGATGGGCAACAGCCCTGACCAGCAGATGGCCATGCTGAACAGCGACATGGACGAGAACGGGCGCGATCTCAATGAGGCGCACAACGAGGTCGTCACGCGCGTCATGAATCAGCTCATAGAAAATGCGGACTATGCGATGGCTGCGGACAGTCTGCCTTTCCGCTGGCGCGTCAATGACAGCGACCAGTTCAACGCGTACTGCTCGGCGATGGACTATGTCAGCGTCAATCGCGGCTTGCTCGAGGCGATAAACAACAACCCCGACGAGCTCGCGGGCGTGCTCGGCCATGAGCTCACGCACGGTCTGAAGCAGCATCTGCAGTACTCGGTCGCAAAGCAGGCGGCAACGGAGTACGGCGCATCGTTGCTCGAGAACAACGTCGGCGTCCTCGAGGGCACGCTCCTCAATATTCTCGTCAACTACAACACGGCGAAGAACTACAACGCGCCGCTCGAAGCAGAGGCTGACCGCTACGGCTTCTACTACATGACGACGGCGGGCTTTAATCCGGGCGGGTTTGCGGCGATGGTCACGAAGATGCCGGACAGCCCGGGCGAGTCGCTCCTCAATCCAGACGACCATCCGGAGACGAGCAAGCGCCTCGAGCGCAGCCTCAAGTGGATGCAGGACTACAGCTGCGGCCACGTCACCGCCGTGACAGACGAGACCACGGGCGCGACGACGGTGTACATCGACGAGACGCCTTTCTATACGGCGACGGTCATGTCGCCAGAGGAAATGGCGGCGGCCGGCGAAGTGTACAGCGCAAAGGAGCGCGCGTATTTCGTGGCGGGCGGCATCGCAAAGGGATTCCACGACAACAGGCTCGCGACGCTATGGCATTTCAAGGCGCTGCCGAATGGCAACTATGATTTCCTCACGGACAGCGATGCCTACACGCCGCTCAAGAACGCCGTGAACTACGCAGGCAGCGGCGCGGAGCTCGAGAGGCTCGTCACGCTCGCGTACAGCAATGAGCGCAAGACGGGCGCGCGCGATGAGATGCTCGAGAAAGAGAACGAGATGAAAGAGGACATCGCGAAGGACCGCAAGAAGGCGATGGCGAACACGGATGAAAATATTTCCACGTATGAGGACAAATCTGACCGCTACAATGTGCTCGGCCTCACGCATCTCGCGACGCACGAGGCAAACAGGTTGCTCGCGTGCAACCCCTATGACTCTGCGAAGGCATTCGCGCATGGCGAGCTCGGCTGGGCGAAATACAAGGAGGGCAACTACGATGAAGCCGTGAAGGAGCACCAGACGGCCGTCGCCATCAATCCGTCGTCCGGATGGAACTACATGCGCCTCTCGTATGCGCAGTACGCCGCGGGCGACTATGACGGTGCACTCGTCTCGTCACAGAAAGCGGAGCAGGTTTCGCCGGGCAAGTACTACGGCAACCACGTCGTTGCGGGTCTCATATATGACAAGCGCGGCAATCAGTCGGCCGCGATGAGTGAATTCTCACGCGCCCTCTCCGTGTCGAGCGATGCCGCGAGCGACATCCCCGAGGAATATAACGCAATGATTGCCGACAACGCGGAGCGTGTCGCGGCGAAATATGACAACTGAAATTCGTAAAATGAAATAAAAATTTGAATGGAGCATCGCGATTTTGCGGTGCTCCATTTTTTGCGCGAAAATAAATTCAAGATGACGAAAAAATCATTTAAGATTTTCGCGTGAAATGACGATATAGAGAGTGATATGACTTTCGTTAGATTAAGGAAGGCGCATGACAATGAGAAACACGATAATAATAGATCGCACGATGAACAATTTCTCATCGGTCGAGAAGGCGACGCGCTCGCTGAACCGCGCGACGGCGTCGATGCTCGCGGCAGGGCGCGGCACGTCGAAATATCAGGCGATACTCGAGAGCCTGAAGGAGCGCTACGCCGAAGCGGAGCGCGACGAGACGCTCGAGCGCACGGGCGACATGTCGCTGACGGACTACAGGGAGTATGTCAATCAAGTCGTCGAGGGCATGCCGACGGACGACTCAAGGAGCCGCGACACCGTCGCCATCGACATGACGGACGCGTGCCTTGTGCACATGCGCGACGACCCCGAGTATGAGAACTGGGTCATGGACGCGATACGCTCAGCGCTCGCATCGAAAAATCAGACGTCAGAGATATTCGGCGGCAGCTACATCACGATGCGGTTTGGCAGCGAAAAGGGCGATTTCTCCATCGAGACGTGGGAAAAGAACGGCTTCGAGATGATGGACATGTTCTCGACGAACAGCAAGACACGCGGCTCGTTCATGACGAAGCAGATGACAAAGCTCCAGCAGACGATGATGACGAATACGCTGATGGCGGCGCAGAAGGCGCGGCTCGCGAGCGCCATATCGAGCTACAACGCGGCATCGGGCAGCGCGAGCGGCACCGACGCGGCGACGAACACGAAAATCGCGAGCGCAAAACTCTCCGCGCTCATGGGCGACGGCGCGTCGTCATACACGTCGATACTTTCATCGCTCACGGGCGACTACCGTGTGAAAGGCACGAGCCTCGTCGCGTCGTACCTCATGATGTTCATGGGCGGCAGCAGCATGGCATCGTTTTTGTGAGCAGAGTCGAAAGTGGCTTTGCATGTAAATTTAAGGATTATCGTTCACTTCCAATTCTATCGTGAAGCATCGCTTTCGCTATGCCTCCCACTATGGGGGAGGTGGCCCCGTAGGGGCCGGAGAGGGTTGCTTCAGTTTGTTATGAAAGTTTGATTTGTTTGATTTGCTCAAAATTTTAGGGGGACATCCATATAATGATGAAAAAATTAATTTGCGGTGTATGTCTGTCGATTGCGTGCGTATCGTCATTTGCGAACGCGCCCGCACACGTCTGCGCGGCGCCCGCCGCTGATGCAGAGACGGCGGACAGCGACAAAGAGAAGCCCATCGACCTCGGCCTCGCGTGGTACATGTTCCCGTCGTCCGTCGGCGACATCAGCGACGACGGCACGACGAAGTCTTTCTCGCTTGTGCTGTGGAAAGGCAACTACTACAACAAATATTATTTTCGTCGGCAGGAGACGATGAAGAAAAACGAATTCGACTACTACAACACGAACGACCGCAGCTGGCGCCACTACGACTGGGGCACGAAGACGCCGCTTTTCAAGGCGTACACCATCGGCTACGACATCGCGTTCAACGGGAAGGAATATTGAAAGTAGAATAGCGGCTGAATCGAAAAGCCCACGGCAAAATTTGCCGTGGGCTCTTTGCGTGTATGGGTTGCGGTTGCAAGTTCACTGAGGTGCTTTTACTTTATGTTTGCACGAGACCCTCTCCGCCCCCTGCGGGGGCACCTCCCCCAGAGTGGGAGGCATAGCGAAAGCGGTGCTTTACGTTATAATTGAAAGTGAACAGCCGTCCTTCACTTTACAGGCAAAGCAAATTACACGTTTTCAATTACGATGGGAATGTGCAATCACGTTTTTCTTAATGAACCGCTTTGACTAATGTAAATAATTTCAGCATCTGTAACGCCAGCCTCCCACTCTGGGGGAGGTGCCGAGCGAATGCGAGGCGGAGAGGGTTGCCCTACATTATCCATCACTTCCATGACTTTATTTATATTTGTACGCGCAACTATTTATATTTAGTGGTATAATGCTTTTAATTGACGACAATACTGACGTCAATTATGAAGCGAAAAGGGGTGAGACGCGTGAATGTGAGGCTTTTGTGCTTGGTGCTCGGCCAAGCGACGATGGTTGTCGGCATGGCAATGCTGCTGCCGCTCATTCACGCGCTCTTTCTTTTGTCACCGCTCGTGCCGGGTCTCTTCGCCGCGTTTCTTGTCACGATGACGGTGGGCGAGATTTTCGCGCGCTACGGCAAAAATCATCCACAGAAATTTGAGCTCATGGATGCGGCGGGTGTGATGGTGCTTATATGGCCGACGTTTTCCTTGGTCGGCATGCTGCCGTTTCTTTTCACAGGCCTCGAATGGCCCATCGACGCATTTTTTGAGAGCGTGTCATGCCTCACATCGACGGGCATATCGCTTCTGGAGGAGTCGGCGCCTAATCCGATATTCGTGTGGCGCTGCCTGCTCTCGTGGATAGGCAGTCTCACGTTCATCATATTGCTCGTGACGGTGGCGCCGCCTGTCTGCGGCTCGCTCGGCCTCGTCGTGACATACGAGCAGAGCCTCGAGTTCAGCCCGATGATTCGCCGCATGCAGCGCGCGTCGCTCAGGGCGCTCAAGATGTACGGATTTTTGACGGGCATATCGCTCATACTTTTTCTCACGACGGGCATCGGCGTCGTCGAAGCCGTGAAAATGGCGCTGATGTCTATATCGACGGGCGGCTGGTCAGAGCACAATGTGTTCCTTTTGCGCAATGACCCGTGGCTAGAGGCGGTCGCGTCGTTTTCGATGATGCTTGCGAGCGTGAATTTTCTCCTTTATTGGCAGGCCGTGAGACAGAGGTCGCTCAAAACGATATTCCGCGACGGCGAGCTGCGCGTCTTTGTCTGTATGGCGGCGGCGTTCGCGGCCATCATTGCCTTTCATTTGTGGTATACGGGCACGTATGGCGCATTCAACAGCATTCGCTACGCGATTTTTCATGTTTTGTCTTTCTCGTCGACGAGCGGTTTTTTGGCAGCGGACGTCACGGCGTGGCCAGACTTCGACAGATTTGCGCTTTTATTGCTCGTCGCCATCGGCGGGTGTATCGGCTCGCTTTCGGGCGGGTTCAAGGTCAAGCGCATGGTCATTCTTTTCAAAATGACATTCGCCGAAATGCGTCGCTCGCTTCACCCGCACATGGTCTCGCACATCGGCATCGGCGACGAGCTTGTGCCGCTTCGCATCGTCATGAATATTCTTTGCTATTTCTTCGTCCACATATCGGTGGTCTTTGTCTTCACGCTGCTTTTGTCCATCGCCGACATACGTCTCTCGGAGGCAGTCGGCATCGCGTTAGCAATGATTTCATCCGTCGGCTCGGCCTCGGGCCTTTATGGCGCCGACGTGTTCACGAATTTCGCGCCGGGCTTCAAGCTGACGTGCTGTGTGTTCATGATGATAGGACGCATCGAGGTCTTTGCGCTGATGCTTTGGCTCGCGGGCGAGTTCGAGGACAGGCATAAAAAATGGTGAGAAATGAGGTGAGGTTCTTTTGAATTTTGTCGTCATCGCGGAGATTCTTGGGAGTCTCGCTTTTTCCGTCAGCGCCGTCATGATGTTGCCGATGGTGGTTGCCATATATTACGGCGAGGCGAATGCGGCAGCAGCATTTTTCTTCGCGGCGATGGGCGCAATGCTTCTCGGCGGCGCTTTCAAGCAAGTGTCTGGGCCTGAGCACAATGCGGACGTGCCTGTCCGTGAGGGCGTTGCTGTCACGGGCGTCGGCTGGCTCATGGTGACTATCATATCGATGCTGCCGTATCTTTTTGGCGGCTACCTCGGCCCGCTCGACAGCCTCGCCGAGTCGGTGTCGGGTCTTTCGGGCACGGGCGCGACGTTCATTGCCGACCTCGACCCATTTCCGAGGAGCATGCTTTTTTGGCGCAGTCTCACGAACTGGATTGGCGGCATCGGGATCATCGTCATATTCATGGCGCTCCTGCCGCAGTTTGGGCGCGGCACGATGAATCTTTTGAAAGCGGAGGCGACGGGCCCCGTCTCGGAGCGTCAGCTGCCGCGCATACGCGACAACGCAATGGCGCTTTTCGGCGTGTATATCATTTTCACGGTGCTCTGCGCCGTATCGTATTTCCTTTGCGGCATGGACGTCTACGCCGCTGTCAATCACGCGCTCACGACGATTGCGACGGGCGGATTTTCCATTTACAACAACAGCTTCTTTTATTTTGACAGTCCGATCATAGAGGGTGTCGCGATATTTTTCATGCTGCTCTCGAGCGGGAGTTTTGGCATGTACGTGCTCGCAATGCGCGCGGGCGCGGGCGGCTGGCGCATCGTGTGGGAAAATACGGAGTATCGCGTGTTCCTTTTGATATACGTCGTGACGACGTGCCTCGTGACGATCGACATCGCGACGGAGATGGATGTGAGCGTTCTCCACGCACTGCGAATTGCGGCGTTTCAGACGGCATCCTTAAGTTCGACGACGGGTTTTGTCTCGGACGATTTCGACCTCTGGCCGTCGTTTTCAAAGGGCGTTTTGCTTTTCCTCATGTTCATGGGCGGCTGTGCGGGCTCGACGGCGGGCGGCTTCAAAATCACGCGCTTCGTTGTGATGGTGAAGCTCGTGAGAAATCTCATTCACAAAAAGCTCCATCCTCAGAGCGTGCTGCGCGTGTCGATGAACGGCGTGCTGATGTCAGAGCAGACGCTTTTCAACATCACGCGCCACTTCTTCGTCTACGTCATGCTCGATGTGATTTTCGCGTTTTTCCTCATATTCGACGGCATCGGCATGATAGACGCGGTCAGCGTGTCCGTGTCGACGATGGGCAGCGTCGGCCCAGGCTTCGGCATTGCGGGCGCGACGAGCACGTATGCGCTCTTGCCGATGTTCTCCGAGGCTGTCGCGTGCTTTGCGATGTTCCTCGGCCGTCTCGAGATTTTCACGGTGCTCGCGCTTTTGACGCCGGAGTTTTGGCGCAAAGGACGACGCTGGTGACGCTGATGGCAGAATGACAAAATGTTTTCGAAAAAAACTTTGATATGAAAAATTATATGTTATAATAGTAACATTAAAAAGAAGGGCGGGGTGTAACGTTGATTACGGGAGAATTCAAGCTGACGTATGGCAAAATCGAGCTTTCCTCCATCAATACGGGTGCGCGCAGGAGGCTCGCGAAAAAGTTGGTCGACATCGATGAGGCGTATGTCATTTCCATCGACCAAGAGAAAAATTATCTGCTCATCCTCACGGTGGAGGGCGGAAAGTGGCGCATCATCGCGGACACGGCGGCGGATCCGTCGCGCGGGCAGGTAGAGGTGTATCGCGAGGCGGGCATCGATGAGGCGGGCATGCCGATCGTCTGCCGTGCGGCCGCGCGCTGGGGCAAGGACCGCGTGCCCGGTCGTCCGTCGATATACGACGACGAGAAAGAGGGGCAGGAAATCTTTGTGCAGCACGTCTACGAGGGCAAATCGATTCGCGCCATTGCTGCGGATATGCACATGAGCCCATCGACGGTGCAGAAGATTTTGAACCGTGTGCGCATGAAAGTCGCGAAGAAAATGCTCGACGGCGAGCTGCTGTTGTCGCCGGAGTCGCCGATATACGCAAAGAGCCTCGATGTGCTGCGCTGGGCCATGAAGAACAGTGAAGGCGAGGAGCAGGAGAAGTATCGCCAATTTTTGAAGACGCAAATATAAACAGCAAAATATAAACAGTAATCGTAACAAATAACAAGAATAAGAAACGTGCTTTAAAAGGAAATTTTTGATGAACGAGAAACATATTTCATGCTTTGAGCCCGCCTATCTGGAGAAATTCGTCTGCGATGGCTCCGTTTGCGGCTCAAAGTGTTGTCACAAGTGGGGCATCCTCATAGACGACAAAACATATAGAAAATATCAAGCTATAGAGCCTGCGTCGGAACGAGACGCGATAATCTCGCATATCACGACGATAAACGATGACGGCGAGGAGCATCTGACATTCATAAAGGACGAGTGCGACGGATGCTCGCTGCTCGATGACGACGGTCTCTGTCACATACAGCGCCAAAAAAAATACGGCGCGTCGTATCTCTCAAATGTCTGCGCCGAGTTTCCACGGCGCACGTACTACATCGAGGGCTTCTCTGTGCGCGCGCTCTCGCTCGTGTGCCCGATTGCCGCGCGGCTCGCGCTTATATCGCGCGAGCCGATGACGTTTCACACGGTGGAGATTTCCGATGAGCGCCTCGACTATTTCATCACGCGGCCAGCGGAGACGATACCAGCGGCGGGTGCTTTTTTCAGCGTGTTCACGACGGGCGTCAATATACTTCAAAATCGCAAGCTCACAATCGGCGAGCGACTGTTGGCACTCGGACTGTTTCTCGATTATGCAGACGATTTCGTAACATCGAATGATGTGGCCGGCCTCGAGCGATTCGCCGAGAATTACAGGCAGCCCAATGAAGAAACATTCGCGAATGTTTCGGCATCGTTCGCGTTCGATGCGTCGCTTCATTTTTCGCTCATGACGGGACTCATTGATGCACTGTACGACGACCGCTCGATTTATCCCGTTGGCAATCCCGACGATTATCTCGTGCCATTCCGCGAGACGTTCGGCACCGATATGGAGAAATGGGAGCGCGGCGAAAAAGCGTATCGCGAAAAGGTCGTGAAGCCGTTTGACTATGTTATCGAGAATTATCTCGTCAATGAATTCGTCGGCGGGCTGTATCCGTCTATGACGAATGGCTCGTTCTTCCATAATTTTATAGTATTTGTAACGTTTTATAATGTGCTTGAGCTCATGCTCATGACGACGGCGATGATGCGAGATGTTACTGAGGACGATGTGCTCCGCGCCGTGGAGAGGCTCGGCGTCAGAACAGATCACACGCTCGAGTACATACGACGCGTTGAATCATATATGAAGGACAAGGAAGAAAACGGTGCGATGCTATTGACGGCACTCGTCGATGCTTCGGATAAAATCGATTGAAAGGAAGAAAGGGGAAAAGGCTTCATGATAAATCAACTGAACCCTTTGGCGCCGTCGCGGCGTGAGCTTCTGCTCGAGGGCGCCCATGACGGCATACCGATAGCGCTCGGCTACATCGTCGTCGGATTCACGCTCGGCATCGCCGCGAGAAACGCGGGTTTCACGCCGTTCATGGGCTTCATCACGAGCTTTTTCAACAACGCCTCGGCGGGCGAGTACGCGGCGTTCGTGTTGGCTTCGTCCGATGCGTCGTACATCGAGATGGCCATCATGACGCTCATCGCGAACGCGCGGTATCTTTTGATGGCCTGCGTCATCAGTCAGCGTCTCGCGCCAGACGCCTCGCTGCTTCAGCGTGTGCTCATCGGCTTTGACCTCACGGACGAGATTTTCGGCATCACGGCGGCGCGCTATGTCACGCGCGCCGTCGAGCCCGCCTACGTCTATGGCGCTATGCTCGTCGCGCTGCCTGCGTGGTCGGGCGGCACGGCGATGGGCGTCATCGCGGGGAGCATCCTGCCGCCGTATCTCGTCTCGGCGCTCTCGGTCGCGCTCTACGGCATGTTCATCGCCATCATCATTCCGCCATCGAAAAAAGACCACATCGTTGGCATTTTCGTTTTGCTAAGTTTCGGCGCGAGCTTTTTCGCGGCGCATCTGCCGTATATCATGACGCTCTCGAGCGGCACGCGGACGATTATTTTGACCGTCGTTCTCTCATCGGCTGCCGCGATACTTTTCCCTATCAAAGATGACAATCAGCAGAGTGACGAGAATAAAGGCATAGATACCGTAACGGATGCGGATAGAGAAATGGAGGCGCGGCGCCCATGACACACGACATATACATGTACATCGCCGTCATGAGTGCGGTGACGCTCGCCATTCGCATATTGCCGCTCACGCTCATCAGGCGCCAAGTCAAAAGCCAATTTCTGCGCTCGTTCCTCTACTATGTGCCGTATGTGACGCTCGCCGTCATGACGTTTCCCGCCATCATCGAGGCGACGCATGTGCCGGCGGCAGGCGCGGTCGCGCTCTTTTTCGGCATAGCACTCGCGTGGTTCGGAGCGAGCCTCTTTCAAGTCGCAGTCACGTGCTGCGTCGCCGTTTTCATCGTTGAGTGTTTGATGTGACGCGTGGTTGATTAATGTGATATAAAATTTTTTGATATGATTTTTCAGAGGAGACGATTTTCATGGAATCAAAAATTTCACGCGATGCGGCGCTCGAGCTGCTCAAAAAATACAACAAGGAGCCGTTTCATATACAGCATGGCTTGACGCTTGAGGGCGTCATGCGTTGGTTCGCAGAGCATGAGGGATTTGCGGACGATGCCGAATATTGGGGCATCGTCGGACTCCTGCACGATGTGGATTTTGAGATGTGGCCGGAGGAGCATTGCAAAAAGGCGCCAGAGCTCCTTCGTGAAGCGGGCGTCGGCGACGATATGATTCGTTCGATTTGCTCGCACGGCTACGGCATTTGCGTCGACATAAAGCCAGAGCATCAGATGGAGAAAATTCTCTTCACGGTCGATGAACTCACGGGTCTCATCGGCGCGGCGGCACTCATGCGCCCGTCGAAGAGCGTCATGGACATGGAAGTGAAAAGCATAAAGAAAAAATTCAAGGACAAAAGATTTGCTGCGGGCTGCTCGCGCGACATCATAAAGCAGGGGGCGGAGATGCTCGGCTGGGATTTGGCCGACGTATTCGAGAAAACGCTTGAGGCGATGAAATCGTGCGAGGAGAGCATCAGAAAAGAAATGGGCGAGGCGTAAAAGGACGGTGACAGCGGTTGACGGATAAAAAGCATCAGGTCTTGCTTGCGCTTTTTGCGCCTGCTGTGATTTGGGGATTTCAGCCCGTGCTCGTGAAATATCTCGTCGCCGCGTGGACGCCTGTCACAGTCACATTCATGCGCTACGTGCTCGCGAGCGCGATTCTTTTTTCTTTTATGGCGTGGCGCCATGAGCAGGAGTGGCGACCAAAGGCGCCAATGGTGTGGGTCGGCGTCATCGGCATGGGGCTCTTTGGCATATTCCTCGACTGCGTGCTGCAGTTCACGGGCATCAAAACGACCGTCGTCACAAATGTCACGCTGATTTCGGCGACGACGCCTGCGATGACAGCGCTCTTGGCCGCGGTATTTCTGCGCGAGCGGCTATCGCTCATCGCATGGGGCGGCATCGTGATTTCGTTCTTCGGCGTCATGCTCGTCGTGAGCCACGGTTCGCTCGACATGGTGATGTCGCTCTCGTTTAACTTCGGCGACGTCCTCTGCCTTGCGTCGCAGCTCGCGTGGGCGCTTTATTCGCTCATCGGCCTCTACGTGCTTCGCCACACATCGCTCATGACGGCGACGGCGTGGTCCGCTTTCTTCGGCGCGATACTTACGGGCATATACGGCGTCGTCATGGGCGAGCTCGTCATCGTGCCGATTGGCGCGTACGCCATAGGGAGCTACCTCTACATCACGCTCCTCGGCGGCATCATGAGCCAGCTCTGCTGGAACTACGGCGTCCACGAGGCAGGGCCGTCCATCACGAGCGTGTTCCTCAACGTCATGCCCGTCGTCGGCATGATGGCGGGATATTTTCTCATGGGCGACGAGATGGGCATCGTCCAGCTCACGGGCGCGGCCTCCATATTCGCCGGCGTCTGGCTCACGACGCACAGCTCAAGGAAATGAACAGAGAGAACACTGATTATTTCAATCTTCAATCAATCAGTGTTTCATTGATTGCTAATAGAATCAAAAAATGCTTGAATGTCGAAAGTGACATTCAAGCATTTTTTCGTTTGAGCAAAATTTGATGCAAAATTTACGAGTCTGTTATGAAATTTGGTGGAATTGTAAAAGTATAGGGAATGTGACCCAGCGATGCCAGTCCGAAGTAACTTAGCAATTTCATACAGGCTCTTACGGAAACGCTGATTATTTCCGCAGTCGTCTTGACGGATCTTTTTCCGTATATCTTCGTCGATGCTCATCAGCGTAGCACCACTACGCCTCTTCGCATCTTCTTGATACACGAAAAAATCTCTCGTCAATACTTCTACTTCAATTAATCAGCGTTTCCTTTGGCTGGCTCCGAAGCGGCGTGTTTTCGCTTTTGCCGCGAGGATGCCAGTATTAGAGCCTGTCGAAATTGCGCAGTGAATGAGGACTGGCATCGCTGGGGGATTATTTACAGGCTCATGCGATTTTACTTTTTCGGCGTGATGGCGATGACGCGCGCGGGGAGTCCCGTCGCTTTTTCGATGCGCGGCCAGAGCGCGATGAGCAGCGCACCCGCGGGCGCGACTTTGTCGAGGTTCGAGAGAACTTCTATCTGCAGCTTGCCTTTTTTGAGGACGTAGCGCTCGCATGCAAGGTCGCCCGCTTTCGCGGCTTCCTTCGATGCGTCAGTGTCGAGCGTCTCATGGCCGCTCGCTGCCGCATTCCTCGTCTCGTAGATGTACTCGAGCGCCGAGAGACTCCATGCGGGGAAATTCTCACTGCCGTCAGCGGCGATGCCGGAGAGCTTGTCCATGCTCGGCCAATTTTTGTGCCAGTCTGTGCGAAGCGCGACGAATGCGCCGTCGGGGATGTCGCCGTATTTCGCCTCGTACGCTTTTATGTCGTCCGCAGTCGCGGCGTAGCGTGGGTCGTCCTTCACTTTGTCCGTGATGTCGATGACGCAGAGCGGATATATCATGTTCGTCACGCCGAACGCGTCGGAGAGCGGCGCGTTTTTGATGAAGTGGCCGGGGAAATCGACATGCGTGCCGAACTGCCCCGGGAATTTGAACGTCTGAATGAGGCACTCGAGCATCGGGTTGCCCCAGTCGAATACCGTCTTCGAGAGCTCGACCGAGCCAGCGGGTATGCCCGACCATACGGGCGCATCGTTGTTCAGCGGGTGAGAGAGCTCCACCCACTCGTATTCGTCCTTCAGCGATTTCAGTGTGTCCCAAAGTTTGTAGCTCATGTTTGCATCCTCCCTACGTTGATTCATATCTTAATTCATACTAAGTATATATGCTTTATTAATGTATATAATACAATCGCATCTTGCTGTTGTCAATATGTAATGTGAAATTTGTCTTTAGTGTGCGCCTATGGTATATTTATAGCGTAACGATTTGAATGTGATTGAAAATTTTCATTGAAGATTTTCTTGTTGATGAAATGATGGAGGTATCACGACATGCCAAGAACATATTCGAGACGTGCGGGCTCGACGCCAAGGCGCCACGCTCCAGCGAAGCCAGCAGACGCGACGGCGGCAAAGACGCGCAAAAAGAAATCCGATGAAAAGGAAGAACTTGCGGCGAATGCGAGTGAAGTGGTCGAGGATGCTGAGAAAAAAGTAGACGCCGAGGTGACCGCGAGCGCGAGTGAAAAGAAGGACGCGCCAGAGAAGAAGGAAAAGCCTGCAGAGAAAGAGCCGAAAGAAAAGGCAAAGGAGAAAGCGAAAGGCAAGCACGCGAAGGAAAAGTCTGAGAAAACTGAGAAAATAGAGCACAAGACGCGCGTCATCGCGGTCGTCAATCATAAGGGCGGCGTCGGCAAGACGACGTGCACGATGGACATCGGCGCGGGGCTCAGGCGCTACGGCAAGACGGTGCTGTTCATCGACGCTGACCCGCAGGGCAGTCTCTCGCTCGGGCTTGGCATAGACACGAAGGGCAAAAACACGCTGTATGAGCTGCTCAAGGGGAAATGTCGCCCAGAGAAAGCCATCATGAAGACGAAGAGTGGCGTGGACATCATAGCGGCAGACATCATGCTGCAGGCAGCGGAAGGCGAGCTTTCGAATGAGCCGGGGCGCGACTATCTCTTGAGCGAGGTCGTCGACAAAGTGAAGGACAAGTACGACTATATCCTCATCGATTGCCCGCCCGCGCTCGGCATGCTCACGCTTAATGCGCTCGTCGCGGCGACGGAGGCGCTCATCGTCGTGAAACCGGAGTTCTATTCGATACAGGGCATAAAGCAGCTCGAGGAAACGTTCAACGTCGTGAGGAAAAGGCTCAACAAGAATCTCAAAGTCGCGGGCATCGTCATCAATATGTACGACGCGCGCCGCAAACAGAAAAACAAGGAGGCCATCGACGCGATACAGGAAATGTTCGATGAGCATATCTTCGCGTCATCCATCAGAAACACGGCGGCCGTCGCCGTGAGCCCGAGCGAGCATGAAGATATTTTCGCCTACAGCGCGAAAGAAGCCAGCGACTTCGATGCACTCGTCAAGGAAATCATCGACATGGAAGGGAAATAAGAGATATACGCAGACCCTCTCCGCCCCCTACGGGGGCACCTCCCCCAGAGTGGGAGGCATAGCGAAAGCAGTGCTTTACGATACGATGAAGAATGAATGTCAGACGCTCACTTTACAGGATCAAACAAGCTACACAATTTTGATTACGAAGAAAATTTGTAATTGCTTTTTTATCAATGAAACGATTTAGCTTGTGTAAATAGTCTCAGCATCTGTAACATCAGCCTCCCCAATGGGGGGTAAACATGCCAGTGGCATGTTTACGCGAGCGAATGCGAGGCGGAGAGGGTCGCTTATTTCGCTTGTGGCTGAAGGTTACGCAGTATCGACGAAAAATTTTATATTGAATCTATCATTACATCTCAAGAAAAAATCAAAAATTTCTTGGGATTTTTTGTAAATTTTATTTGCATTTTGTATTCAAGGGTGATATACTACGTTACAACCTCATTTACAAAGTTACATAATCTTAATGACGATGAACGGAAGCACGTGACAGATGTCCTTCACAGAGAACCGAGAAATGGTGAGAATCGGCAAGGGCAAATCACATCTCGTCCGCGAGTCCCGCTCGTGAATGGAGTAGCGAGCGGCGCATGGCAGCGTTAAATGCCGCTAAAGTGTGAGCTTTGATTTTGATGGCTTATGCCGAAGTAATAAATGCGGGTGGTACCGCGCGAACGAAACGAAAAAATTGATGTCGCGCCCCGATGGACGGTTTTGCGTCTGTCGGGGCTTTTTATTTTACTCAAAATTTTAGGGGAACGCTTATTAATTGAATTGAAGACATTGATTAGTGTTTTCCAAAGGGGAGGAAATCAAAATGAGTAGTATCAAGAGAAAGTCGTGGAGCATCATCGCAGCGCTCTGCCTGGCGGTCATGATGACCGTGCTCGCAGGGTGCGGCGCCTCAAAGGGCGCATCGAAGCAGGACAGCGCGGGCGGTAAGGTGGAGCTTAAGCTCGCGTATCATCTGCCAGTCGATCACCATTTGTCGAAGAGCATCGAGAAATTCGCGAAGAATGTCAACGAGAAGTCGAAGGGACAAATCACGATTACGACGTATCCAGCGGGGCAGCTGTACACGGACAAGAGCATGAACGACGCCATCATGAGCGGCGCGCTCGATATGGGCCTCAACTCCACGGCGATGTGGACGACGGTCGTGCCGACGCTCAACGTGCTCGACGTGCCGTTCCTGCTCCCGACGTATGAGTCGGTCGGCAAGGCCATCGACGGCGATCTCGGCAAGACGCTCGGCGCCGAGATGGAGAAAAAGGGCGTCCATCCACTCATTTGGGCGGACTACGGCTTCATTCAGTTCGCGAACAACGCGCACCCCATAACGAAGCCGGACGATTTCAAGGGGCTTCAGATTCGTGGCTACGGCCAGATCCCTGCGGAGACGATAAAGGCGCTCGGCGCGTCGCCTGTGACGATGGGCTCGGCTGAGGTCTACACGGCGATACAGCGCGGCACGATTGACGGTCAGACGTCCGGCCAGACGGCGATGTATGCGCGCAAGATTTACGAGGTCGCGAAATATCTCACGGTCACGAATCACGCGTTCTGCGAATTCGTCGTCGCCGTGAACAAGGCGAAATGGGACAGCCTCACGCCGGACCAGAAGAAAATCCTCGAGGACTGCGCAAAAGAAATTCAGGATGAAATCCGCAAAGAGACGAAGGGCGAGGACGAGGTGTCTCTTAACAAGCTCAAGGAAAACGGCATGGAAGTCTACGAAGTGCCAAAGAGCGAAGTCGCCGTATGGCAGGCCGCAACGGAACAGGTCAAAAATGATTTCATCAAGGCGAACGGCGAGATTGGCGAGAAAGTCGTCAAGGAGTGCCTCGACGCCAGCAAATAATTTGCGGTGAAATAAGAGCTACATTATTAAAGCAGAGAGAAATGACTCAGCAATGCCAGTCCTCATTCACTGCACAATTTTAATAGGCTCTAATGCTGGCTTCCTCGTGGCAAAAGCGAAAACATGCCACTTCGGAGCCAGCCAAAGAGCCTATAAAAAATTGCTAAGTTACTTTGGACTGGCATTGCCTCGGGATAATCACAAATTCATTAAACACGTCAAAGCAAGTTGATTTAAATTGGAGAGATTGTTATGGAGCGTTTCGTGTCGATTTACGACGTCATTGTAAATAAAATATCGCGTGTGGCAAGCGTCATCGCGGGGCTGTGCATCATCATCGTGGCGTTCATCGTCACGTATGAGATTATCGCTCGCGGGCTTTTCGGCTCGCCGACGGAGTGGGTGCTCGAAGTCTCGACGTACCTCATCATCGTCGCGGGATTTTTGGGGCTCGCCATCACGCTCAGGCATCACGCCCACGTGTCTGTCGATTTCATGACGTCGCGTCTTTCGGCGCGCACGCGCTGCGCGCTCGACGCCGTGACGACGCTCCTCGCGATACTCCTTTTCTACGTGTTCATGACGGAGGCGACGGATCTCGTCATGGCGTCGTTCGAGTATAACAAGCTCTCGCCGTCGATACTGCGCTTTCCGCTGTGGATACCGCAGAGCTCGATGATCGTGGGCGCCGTGCTTCTCGAGCTCGAGCTCGTGCGTCAGCTCCTCGACGACATCGTGATGATGAAAAATGGAAGATTTGATAAGCTCGACATGTCCAATGCGAACACTGTGAATGACAAGGAGGCGAAATGACATGCTGGCTGCTTTTTGCGCGCTGATAATTCTTCTGCTGCTCGTCGGCATGCCCGTCGCTTTTTCGCTCATGCTCGCTGGCGTGCTCGGCATGCTGTTTTGCCTCGGCGGAGCGTCGGCACTCGCGTCGATCCCCGTCATCGCGTACAAGACGCTCGACGACTTCGTGCTGACGGCAGTGCCGCTCTACATCCTCATGAGCCAGATACTTTTGAAAGGCAAAGTCGGCAATGAGCTGTTCGAGTTCGGCAGCAAATGGCTCGGTCATCTGCCGGGCGGCCTCGGCATCGCAACCGTCTTCGCCTGCGCAATATTCGCGGCCATCAGCGGCTCGTCCGTCGCGACAGCCGTCACCATCGGCGCGATGGCCATCCCCGAAATGCTGAAGCGCGGCTATCCGCGTGAGGCCGTGCTCGGCACCGTCGCAGCGGGCGGCACGCTCGGCATCCTCATTCCGCCGTCCATTCCGATGATACTCTATGGCTCCATCACGGACGAGTCCGTCGGCAAGCTCTTCCTCTCGGGCATCGTGCCCGGCGTCATCTTGACGCTTGCGTTCATCGCCTACATCGTCTACGTCGCGTGGGGCATGAAGCGCCAAGAGAAAGCCTCGTGGCAGGAGCGCGTCGCCGTTCTTCGGAGCAATATCTGGGGTCTCCTCCTCCCCATCATCGTCGTCGGCGGCATCTACACCGGCGCATTCACGCCGACAGAGGCGGCCGCCGTCGGCACCGTCTACAGCCTCATCATCACATTCTTCGTCTACCGCACCGTGCACCTCTCCGACATGCCCGAGATACTCGAGTCGAGCGTCAAGACGACATCGATGATATTCGCCATCATGATTGGCGCGATGCTTTTCGGCTTCATCCTGACAGTACTCCAAGTGCCGCAGGGACTCATGGCGCTCGTCACGAATGCCGACGTCAATCGCTGGCTCGTGTTCATCGGCATCAATGTCGTGTTGCTCATCCTCGGCTGCTTCCTCGAGACCGTCTCCATCATCCTCATCACGCTGCCGATGCTGTTCCCCGTCGTCAAGCACCTCGGCTTTGACCTGATATGGTTCAACGTCGTGCTCCTCATCAACATGGAGCTCGCGCTCATATCGCCGCCGATCGGCATGAACCTCTTCGTCATCAAGGGCATCAGCCCCGACAGCACCATCGGCCAAATCATACGCGGTTCCATGCCGTTCGCGCTCATCATGGCACTCGAGATACTCCTCCTCTGCTTCGTGCCCGAGCTCGCGACATGGCTGCCAAGAGTGCTGAAATAAAATCACCGCAAAAAATATAAAGCGCATTCACTGATTAGATTGAGCAAAGGACTTTTGGGATTGCAATCCTGGGGAAACACGGATTATTTCAGCAGTCGTCTTGACGGATCTTTTTCCGTATATCTTCGTCGATGCTCATCAGCGTAGCACCACTACGCTTCTTCGCATCTCCTTGATATACGAAAAAATCTCTCGTCAATACTCCTGCCTCAATTAATCAGTGTTTCCCCAAAGTTCTTTCTTTTTGTATTTTTTGGGATTATAATCCAAAAACTTTTCATCCACTAAAAATATAATGTGCCTCAATAAAATTTATTGTCTCGCTTGACGCGTGATGTTATAATTTATGCAAGAATGAAGATGGTTTGCGCTCGTTATGAAAAAGCGGGGAGGTAATCACATGTTTGGACTCGGAGTGCCGGAGCTTTTGCTCATTCTCATCGTTGGGCTTGCGCTTTTTGGCGCGGGGCGGCTGCCGGAGGTCGCGCGCGCGCTCGGCAAGAGCGTGAAGGAGTTCCGCGAGGAGACGTCGGGCAGTGCGGAGAAGAACATCACGCCGACGACTGATGGCAAGAACAAGGCGTGAGCTTCCAAAAAATTTCCGTTTTGTTCGTAGGTCACCCCACCACCGCCTACGGGAAGACATGCCACTGGCATGTCTTCCCCCTTCCCTCAATGGGCGGACAAAGTGTGTGGCGCACAACCCAGCTATAGTCTTTAAGTGTATGCCTAAAGTGATGAGACTTAAGACTATGTCGCTTCAATAAAAAGAAATTGAAGATTTTAAAGCATTACTAAAAAGTTGCTTTCGCTCTCGTCCGCCCCTTGAGGGGCGGGGGACCATGCGTAGCATGGTGGTGGGGTGACTTAGTAGCATTGCTTCACTCGTGTTTGAATTGCGAACGTTTTTGTTTTATAAAATTTGCATTAAATCGCCTTATCGGTTGCAATTTGCATTTAAATGTGGTATATTTTTCCCTGTTCCAAGGCGGCATCGTTTTGAGCCGCACTTTTCGTGTCGTATAATTTCATAGCGGAATGCCTGCTTAGATCCCATGCGACTGAGACAGCGATAAAAAGACATCATTATGCCTTTCAGTTGTCATGGCTGAAAGGCATTTTTCGTTGAATTGGGTTGGATTTCTTTGAATGTTGAAGGAGGAATATAATGAAGAAAGTCTGCACTTTTTTGACGGACAACATGGCCGTGCTCGTCATATTGATTGGCATCGTCGGCGCCGTCTGGCCGAACACGCTCACGTGGGTCGGGCCTTACGTCTCGTGGATGCTCGGGCTCGTGATGTTCGGCATGGGCATGACGCTGAAGTTCGAGGATTTCAGGCTGCTTGCGAAGCGGCCGTGGGAAGTCTGCCTCGGCGCCGTAGCGCAGTTCACGATCATGCCGGCGGCCGCGTGGCTGCTCGTGAAGATATTCAATATCCCGCCTGAGATAGCGGTAGGCGTCGTACTGCTCGGCACATGCCCGGGCGGCACGGCATCGAACGTCATCACGTACCTCGCGCACGGCGATGTGGCGCTCTCGGTCGCGATGACGATGACGACGACGCTCCTCGCGCCGATCGTCACGCCGATACTCACGTGGTGGCTCGCGGGCGCGTGGGTCGAGATTTCGCTCGTGTCGATGATGATTTCCATCGCGAAGATGGTGCTCGCGCCAGTCATTTTGGGCCTCTTGCTCAATCATTTCTTCGGCGAGACGGTCAGAAAAATCACGCCGGTGCTGCCGCTTTTCTCTGTCATCGTCATCGTGCTCTTGGTCGGCGGCGTCGTCTCGCTGAGCGCGTCGAAGCTCTTCACGTATGGCCTCATGATTACGGGCGTCGTCATCTGCCATAACATCATCGGGCTCATCTGCGGCTACATATTCGCGAAGGTGTTCCACCTCAATCCCGCGAAATCGCGTGCGCTCGCCATCGAGGTCGGCATGCAGAACTCCGGCCTCGCGTCGGCGCTCTCCATCATGTACTTCACGCCAGTGGCGGGCATCCCGGGCGCGATTTTCAGCGTTTGGCACAATATTTCAGGCTCGCTGTTCGCGAATTACTGCGTCAGAAAAGACCGCAGGGCGGAGCAGGAAATCACTGGTGCTCATGCCGAAGCGTAACGAAAATCCCAAATTTTAATTTGTTGATATATGCCGAGTTGTTTTGAAATTCAGTTTTAAAAGGAGAAAACATCAGAATGAAAGTATTGAAAACGGTTGCCGAGATTCAAGCTTTTGCGAAGCAGATGAAGGACGAGGGCAAGACGATTGGCCTCGTGCCGACGATGGGCGCGCTCCACGAGGGTCACCTCACGCTCATGCGCCGCGCGCGTCAGGAGAACGACGTCGTCATCGTCTCCGACTTCGTCAATCCTGTCCAGTTTGGCCCAAATGAGGACTACGATAAATATCCGCGCGTCTTCGACGCTGACTGCGAAAAAATGGAGACGGTGCCTGTCGATGCGGTGTTCCATCCGGAGCCGAGCGAGATGTACCCAGAGGGCTACTGCACGTATGTCAATGTCGAGGGCGACCTCACGCACAAGCTCTGCGGCGCTCAGCGCCCGGGCCATTTCCGCGGCGTCGCGACGGTCGTGACGAAGCTCATGAATCTCTCACGCGCTGACCATGCGTATTTCGGTCAGAAAGACGCACAGCAGGTCTCGGTCGTGCGCCGTTTCGTCAAGGACCTCAACATCAACGTCGAGATTGTCATGGTGCCTATCTGCCGTGAAGAGTCGGGACTCGCGCGGAGCTCGCGCAATCGTTACATGAGCGACACGGAGAAGGCGGCGGCCGTCATTCTCTCGAAGAGCCTCAGGAAAGCGAAGGACGCTTTCGAGGCGGGCGAGAAGGACGTCGAGACGCTGAAGAAAATCACGAGCGACGAGATAAAGACGGAGCCGCTTGCGACGATAGACTACGTCGATGCGTACACGTACCCAGCGCTCGAGCCGATAAAGACCGTCACGGAGCCCGTGCTTTTGGCGATTGCGGTGAAAATCGGCAAGACGCGCCTCATCGACAATGTTATACTCGGAGGTGACGCGAAATGATGCTCAATCTCTTGAAATGCAAAATCCATTGCGCGACGGTCACGGAGGCAAACCTTCACTACATGGGCAGCATCACGATTGATGAGACGCTCATGGAGGCCGCAGGCATCATCCCGAATGAGCGCGTGCAGGTCGTGGACAACGACAACGGCGCGCGCCTCGAGACGTACGTCATCCCAGGGCCGCGTGACTCGGGCGTGATTTGCCTCAACGGCGCGGCGGCGCGCCTCGCACAGCCGGGCGATGTCGTCATCATCATGGCGTACTGCTTCATGGACGAGAAAGAAGCGAAGGACTACAAGCCGACGGTTGTCATGGCTACGGACGACAACAAGGTCGGCGAGATACGCCACGTTGAGTACCACGGTCAGACGAAGTGAAATAAAGCGAATATAAACAAAGCAGGGATACGCGATTTTATGCGTCGCGCCCCTGCTTTCTTTGTAAAAAATATTATTGCTTAATTCACTTTTTTTCTATATAATATGGCTAATGAAGTTTATGAAATAGGAGGTGATTGAGTTGTTGGGCATGACAGATTTGGAGATTGCAAGGCGCGTGATTTTCTCTTTTATCAGCGCACTCTGCATCATCGGCATTTTCAGCAACGTCATCGGTGAGCGCCGCAAAAAGCTGTGGTTCAAGGCGCGCTCGCAGGTCAGCTTTTTCAATCGTCGTGGCTATTTTGGCAGGGCGTTTCTCTTTGGTCGCCCCATCACGAAGGAAGGCGTCGAGGTAGCCGTCGCCATGTATGGGTGCATTGCGCTCGTTACGTTCGTCATTTTCATGATATGAAGAAAGGGAGTCTCAGGTGGAGACTCTCTTTTTTTGCACCATGATATAATTAAAATTTATGGAAGAAGGCGTTTTTCCTCATGGGAAAATTAATGGGAAAGCTCATTGGAAAGAAATTATTGGCTGCTATTTTCTGCATGGCGATGCTTGTCGTCGTCGCGGGCTGCGGCGGTGGCGGCAAAAAGGCGGAGGAGCCGAAGGCAAACAATGCGGCGGCGTTCGCCGTCATAAAGGACGACCTCGGCCGCACGGTGACGCTCGACAAAAAGCCGGAGCGCATCGTCGTGACGAGCGCGTCGTTCCTCGAGCCGCTGCATGAAGTCGGCGGCGACGTCGTCGGCCGCCCCGATTCAAAGACGAACATGCCCGACTTCGCGAAGGACAAGCCGAGCGTCGGCAAGGTCTACAACATCGACCTCGAGAAAGTGCTCGCGTGCGCGCCGGACCTCGTCATCATAAACAAGGGCATGAATGAGAAGCTCGTGCAGACGCTTGAGACGAACGGCATCAAGACGCTCGTCATGGACATGAAGAACTACGAGAACGTCAGAAACGAAGTAAAGGTATTCGCGCAGGTGACGGGCGAGAAAGAGAAGGGCGACGCGCTCATCAAGAAGATGGACGACGCCATAAAGGCGATAGTGGACGGCCTCCCGAAAGAGAGCACGCCGCGCCGCGTCGCGATACTCCACAGCACGGCGCAGGGCCTCTCGGTGCAGCTCGACACGAGCATCGCGGGCTCCGTCGCGAAGATGCTGCGCTTCACGAACGTCGCGTCGGGCATGAAGGCGATGGAGGACAATCCGGACGCCGCGCCGTACAGCATTGAGACACTCGTCGAGCAGAATCCGGAGATCATTTTCATCACGAGCATGGGCGAGATGGAGGACGTCAAGCGCGGCATGGAGCAGACGATTGCGTCAAACCCCGCATGGCAGACGATACCTGCCGTGAAGAACGGCAAGCTTTACTATCTCTCGCATGATCATTTCCTGCTGAGCCCGGGCATCCATTACCCAGACGCCGTGAAGGAAATGGCGAAGCTTGTCTATCCAGACGCGGTGAAATAAATTCGTAAATTCTTAAGCGGCTGTAGATTTTGCGTGGCCGTTTATGGCCCTTTATTTAATGTAAGGAATGACAGAATTGGACGAAACAAAAAGCTCTGTGATGGCACGAAGAAGCATCATGCTCATCATCTTCGCGGTGCTTGTCGCCGCAGGATTTTTCACGAGCGTCATGATGGGCTCCGTGCGCATCCCGTTTCAGGAGATTTACGACGCGCTTTTCGGCGCGGGCGCGGGGACACATCAGCAGATTATCTGGAATATCCGCCTGCCGCGCACCATAGTGGCGGCACTCGTCGGCATCAATCTCTCGCTGTCGGGCGCAATCCTGCAGGCCATCATGAAAAACCCGCTCGCTGACCCGCATATCATCGGCATATCGTCTGGCGCGGGACTCACGGGCATCATGGTCATGCTCATGCTGCCGGGTCATGAGTATCTCGTGACGCCGGCGGCGTTCGTCGGCGCGATGGCGGCGGCCATCTGCATCTACATACTCGCGTGGAAAAACGGCATACGCCCCGTGCGCATCATCCTCGCAGGCGTCGCCGTGTCGGCTTTCCTCGGCGCGGGCATATCGGCTCTCATGATTTTCTACAGCGACAAGGTACACGGCGCGCTCATGTGGATGGTCGGCGGCCTCGCGGCGCGCAGTTGGCCGCACGTCGACATCATTTACCCATATACCATCATCGGCATCGTGCTCGCGTTCCTCGGTGCGAAGCACCTCAATATCCTGCAGCTCGGCGACGAAATTGCGAAAGGGCTCGGCCTCAATGTCGAGGTCACGCGCATCGTCATGACGGCGATAGCGGCCATGCTCGCGGCGAGCGCCGTGTCCGTCGTCGGCCTCCTCGGATTCGTCGGCCTCATCATCCCGCATGCGACGCGCCTGCTCGTCGGCTCGGACTATCGATTCCTATTGCCGGGCTCGGCGCTGCTCGGCGCCGCCGTCGTCATGCTGAGCGACACATTCGCGAGGACGGCATTCGCGCCGACGGAGCTCCCTGTCGGCATACTCATGGCGGTGCTTGGCGCGCCGTTCTTCCTCTTCTTGCTTAGGAGGGAGCTATAATGGCAGTATTGGAAGCACGAAACTTAAAAATATCCGTGCAGGACAAAGTCATCCTGCACGATGTGAACGTGGCGTTCACTGAGGGCAAGCGCACGGCCATCATCGGGCCGAACGGCGCAGGCAAATCGACTTTGCTTAAGGCGCTCTCGTTCGTGAACCCGAAATACGATGGCGAGGTGCTGCTCGACGGCGTCAATATTCGCGAGATTGGGCGCAAGAAAATCTCACAGCGCGTCGCGATACTGCCGCAGGCGCCCGTTGCGCCGCCGGATGTGACGGTAGGCCAGCTCGTCGATTTCGGCAGATTTCCATACAGGAGCTTCATAAAGGCGAGCGACCCGAAAGCGGATCGCGAGGCCGTGGAGTGGGCGCTCGACCGCACGCACCTGCACGATTTCCGTGACCGCCGCGTCATGGCGCTGTCGGGCGGCGAGCGTCAGCGCGCGTGGATTGCGATGGCACTCGCGCAGCAGCCGGAGATACTGCTGCTCGATGAGCCGACGACGTACCTCGACATCGGCCATCAGCTCGAGGTCATGAACATCGTCGAGGACATCAACCGCGACTACAAGATGACAGTCATCATGGTGCTCCACGACATCAACCACGCGCTCCAGTACGCGGACGAGCTCGTCGTCATCAAGAATCACGGCGTATTCGCGCAGGGCACGCCGAAGGAGATACTCAACGTGAAGCTCCTCGCCGACGTCTTTGGCGTGCGCGCCGACATATTCAAAAATTCGCAGGGCATCTCGGTGCTCTCGCCAGTCTCGCTCGTCAATAGGGATTGAATCTCTTTACAAAACATTTTTACATGATAAAATGATGTTAGGCATTTTGATTTCATTCGCATAAAGGAGGAACATTCTTTATGATACGTTCACTTTATACAGGCGAGGCGGGCATCAAGACGCACCAGACGCGCATGGATGTCATTGGCAACAACGTCGCCAACGTGAATACGACGGGATTCAAATCGGGGCGTGGCACATTCGATGACATATTGTCGCAGACGCTGAAAGGCGCGACAGCCTCGAACGGCACGCTCGGCAGCACGAATCCGACGCAGATTGGCCTCGGCGTGAAGCTCTCGGCTGTCGATATGATGTTCAGAAACGGCAGCATCCAGTCGACGGGCAAGAACACGGACCTCGCACTTTCAGGCGACGGGCTTTTCGCTTTGAAGGACGCCACGCGCACATACTACACGCGAAACGGCGACTTCGGATTTGACGAGGCGGGCAACTACGTGCAGAACGGCACGGGGCTTTTCGTGCAGGGCTGGATGGCCACGAACGGCGTCGTGACGCCGGGCGGAGCGACGACGAACATCAACGTGCAGATGGGCAAAGTCATGCCGGCGAAAGTGACGACGGAGGAGTACTATCACGCCAACCTCGACGCGTCGACGCCGATAGGCAAGACGGTCGATGTGTCGATGAACGAGTACGGCGCTGACGGCACACTCGTGTCGCGCCCGATGCACTTCACAAAGACAGCGAATAATTCGTGGACGGTCACGTCGGACCCGTCTGTGAGCAGTGGCTCGTGGACGATAAATTTCGATGAGCATGGGAAATTCGCGGGCGGCAGCGGTCTCATAAGCTATACGGACGGCAAGGGCGCGCAGGGCGTCACGGTGCACATGGGCGACCTCACGCAGTACGACAGCGCGACGACGCTCTACACTGATTCCAATGGCTACGCCGAGGGCAAGCTCACGAGTGTGAATGTCAGCCAGTCGGGCATCATTACGGGCAACTACGACAACGGTCAGCACATGGTCGAGGCCGAGGTCGCGGTCGCGCGCTTCTCCAATCCGCAGGGACTCACGCGGAAGGGACGGAGTCTCTTCACCGTGTCATCGAACTCGGGCACACCGACATACGGCGCAGCGAAAGAGCAAAACTCGACGATAACGCCTGCGGCGCTCGAGATGAGCAACGTCGACATCGCCAACGAATTCAGCGACATGATCGTGACACAGAGAGGATTCCAGTCGAATTCAAAAGTGATAACGACGTCGGACGAAAACCTCGAGACAGCGATAAATTTGAAGAGATAAAGTTGAAGAGATAAAATTAAAGCGTTAAAAGTTAAAGCTATAAGTAAAAAAGTGGCAGCACAAATCGTGTTGCCGCTATTTTTATGCGTGTGAGAGAAATGTGGGCAATCGCTACCCTCTCCGCCTCGCATTCGCTCGGCACCTCCCCCAGAGTGGGAGGCTGGCGTTACAGAGACTGAGATTATTTACGCTAGCTGAAAAAATTACTAATGAAAACGTAAAGTCTTTACTTTAGCTAAATGCTCAGCTAACGAAAGCGTAAAATTTTCTGTTCTTTCGTTCAGTTTAATTTTATTCCGCTTAAAGTGAAAGACTATAGTTCACTTTCAATTCTATAGTGAAGCATTGCTTTCGCTATGCCTCCCACCCTGGGGGAGGTGCCCCCGCAGGGGGCGGAGAGGGTTTGCATTAGCTATTTTCGGCGAGAATATACAAACTTATTTCGCGCATCAATGTATTGAAAACAATCAGAAATTCTATTAAAATATAATCAAGATTACAACACGGGAGGCGATGGATTTGCCGACACAGGCTGAGATTGAGCGAGAGATAAACAGGGAGCAGATTGCGGAGTATCGTCTCATGGACAATGAGTTCATGCAGGCATTTTTTCATGAGAATATCCCGTGCACGCAGAAAATGGTGAGGGTCATCCTGAGCCGCACGGATGTCAAGGTGATTTCCTCGAACGGCGAGTATCACATGCCAAATCTGCGCGGCCATTCCGTCATACTCGACGTGCATGCCATCGATGAACGTGGCAGAGAGTTCGGATTCGAGGTGCAGCGCGCGGACGAGGGCGCGAAGCCGAAGCGCGCGCGATACGACAGCAGCCTCATGGACGCAAACTATCCAAATCCCGGCAAATACGCAAAGAACTTGCCCGAGATATGGACGGTCTTCATCGTGGAGCATGACGTGCTCGGGCTGGGGCTGCCGATTTACATCATCGAGCGGACAATCACGGGCAAGGGACGAAACAAATTGTTTGGCGATGGTTCGCACATCATCTATGTGAACGTGTCGATACAGGACGACACGCCGCTCGGACGTCTCGCACACGACTTCACGTGCAAAGACCCGAACGAGATGTACGACCGCGACTTCGCTGAACGTGCCAGATATTTGAAAGAAACAGAAAGGGGCGTGGAGACCATGACGAAAAGGATGGAAGAGAGAATCGAAAAAGTAAGGGAAGAGACCCGTCGTGAGACTGTAAGAGAGTTTGCTCGCAACATGATTGAAGATAATGAGCCATTTGATAAGGTCGTAAAATATAGCAGGCTTTCGTTGGACGAAGTGCAGAAATTGGCAGGCAAAAGTTTGGTCTAAGGGACGTGGAGACCATGACGAAGAGAATGGAAGAAAGAATTGAAAAAGTAAGGGAAGAAACTCGTCGCGAGGATGCAAGAACGTTTGCTACAGTCTTGTTGCTCGATGGCAATATGTCACATGAAAAAATCGCAAATATCAGTGGCTTGCCCATCGAGGAAGTGAATTTACTTGCGCTGGCGCTGAAAAAATCTGCGTGAAATGTTAGGGCGTGGAGACCATGACGAAGAGAATGGAAGAAAGAATCGCGAGCAAGCGAATCGGTTGAAGATGTTGCTTGAGATGCCCTTGCAAAGTGAAGCTAAACAATAAACCACATAACAAAAAGCGAAGGAACTGTCCTGTTTGGATATTTCTTCGCTTATTTTTTCGGTATGAAAAGTTTGCACTTATTTTGGCACTGTTGAAGTCTATTCTAGCGCAACAAAAAAGGCTTTGCGGATAATCCGCAAAGCCTGTGTATTCATGGTGATCCAGGAGGGACTCGAACCCCCGACCCTTTGATTCGTAGTCAAATACTCTAATCCAACTGAGCTACTGGACCAAATCGATTAACTGCTCTCGCAATCAACGGATATTATATTAACACAACAGCGAAGTCGTGTCAACAAAAATTTGAAAAACTTCAGCGTAAAAAGTGCGCAAGTCACCCCACCACCATGCTTCGCATGGTCCACTGCCCCTCAAGGGGCGGACAAAAGGCAAGGACTCGCAAGTGGCGGTTTTACATATCGAAAAATTTTCTCATAAAATTACGCTTGCTTTTGCGCTGTATTGTAATATTGTCCTGCAAGCGATATAATAAAATTTAATATACTCACTATTTTATTTGTATGTTGATGCGCAAATTCATTGCCGATGACGAGGGCGTGGATTGCGGAACGCGATAAAAATCAGCAGGGAGGCTAATGAAGTGTCGAAGGAAAAGAGAAAGACGAAAATCGTTTTCATGCCGTACAAGGCGGCGATGTGGGACAGTCTCGAGAGCGTATGGCGCGCGGCGGCGAGCGACCCCGACTGCGAGGCGTATGTCGTCCCGATACCGTATTTTGAGAGGAACCCCGATTTCAGCTTCGGCGAGCGCCATTACGAGATTGACCTTTTCCCGCCGGATGTGCCCGTGATCAATAATGAGGATTTCGACCTCGAGCAGGAGAAGCCCGACATCATTTACATCCACAATCCGTATGACCAGTTCAATTCGGCGACGTCCGTCGACCCGCGCTATTATTCGAGCGAGCTCAGGCTGCACACGAAGCTTTTGATGTACGTGCCGTACTATGCGACGTCGGGCGGCATGATGGAGGGACAGGGCTATTGCAATTCGTATAAAAACATGGACTGCATCGTCATACAGGCCGAGTATCTGAGGCGTTTTTTCTCGCACGAGGTTCCCGAGTGGAAAATACAGGCGCTCGGCTCGCCGAAGTTTGACAAGGTCATTCGCTGCTGCAAAAATCCGCCGCCGATACCGGAGGCGTGGCGCAGCAAAATGGAGGGCAAGAAGGTCTATTTCTACAACACGAGCATCGGCGGCATGCTGCAAAATCCCGAGCAGCTCATGGGGAAGATGCGCTACGTGTTCGACACGTTCAAGAAGCATCCCGAGGCGTGCCTCCTGTGGCGTCCACATCCGCTGCTCGGCGGCGCACTCAAATCGATACGTCAGGCGATGAGCGACGAGTATGAGAAGCTCCGTGATGAGTACCGTGCCGAGGGCTGGGGCATTTACGACGACACGCCGGACATCGAGCAGACGATTGCGCTGTCGGACGTCTACATCGGAGACTCCGGCACGAGCGTCACGTCGCTTTTCGGCATCGGCGGAAAGCCCATATTCATTTTCAACAACGTGATTCATTCGCTGCCGGGCGCGGAGGATTGGCGCGGCGAGCTCTGCAACGTCAATCTCAACTGCGACTCGTGGATTGTCACGGCCAACAACAATTTCTATCATTCGCCGAATAAAGACTTCCATTATAAATACTACGGCCATTTCTCGAAGTATCACTCGGCGTCGTACTGGGGGCAGGTGCTCGAGGCTGGCGGCAAGGCGTTCGCGTGCCCGTATAACTGCACGACGATGCTTGAGCTTCATGACGATGGCACGGCGCGCGAGATAGAGCTCGAGCCGTTCGAGGGGCAGTCGGGCGTGTTCGCGGGCGCGTGGGCCGTCGATGACAGATATATTTTCCTCTTGCCGTTCCACTATCCGTCGCTCGTGCGCTATGACGCGCTGACGGATGAGATCACGTATATCAAAGAGCTTTCGATTGGCGAGCAGAAAATCTCGATGCAGGAATTTTTCGCGAAACCTGTGGGCAGTCAATGGCACATCGGCGGCTCGAACGTCTGGCGCGGCCACCTCATCATGACGACGCCGCTCAGCAACGTCGTCATGTTCCTCAAGGCCGACACGCTGCAGGTGACGACGCGGCTCTTGCCGCTCAAGAACGGCTGTGTCGCCGTCACCGTTTTCAAAGATGAGCTGTGGTTCTTCCCGTGGTACGGCAATGACGTCACGCGCTGGGAGCCTTTGACGGGAGAAATGAAGACGTACGACGATTTGCCGGAGGGATTTGAGATTTATAATCCCGTCTACGGCTGCGAGGGCAACGACAGGCCGTTTTCGTCGGTGGCGTTTCTCGATGAGCGTCACGTCGTGCTCGCGCCGCTGCAGGGCAATATGTTCGTGCTGCTCGACCGCGAGACGGGCGTCATGGAGAAATTCGACATCGACCTCGACTGCGATTTGAAGCATCAGCCCGAGTACTTGTTCACGGGCGGCGTCGCGGCGTTCGACAGGCAGACGGAGTACGGCAAGGTGCGGCTGTTTTATTTCAAGGAGCGTCGTCTCTATAATCTCGATTTCAACAAGATGGAGGCCACGGAGACGAAAATTGTTTTCGACCCCGTTGATTTCAAAAAGCAGGCGTCGGGCTTCACGGAGCTCTCGGAGTGGGTCAGGTATGGCTGCGAGGAGAGCGCATTCAACACGCTCGAGGACCTTTTGACGGACAAAATCAACGGCGACGCGTTCAGCCGCGAGCGCGACTTGGCGGCGTACGGCGAGATTGCCGCGAACATCGACGGTACGAGCGGCGAGAAAATTCACGCGTATGCGATGCATAAATTGGCACTTAAGGGGTGAACGATATGGTGAAGGTGATAACGTATGGCACATTTGACCTTTTCCACGAGGGACATTATAGGCTGCTGAAGCGGGCGAAGGCGCTCGGCGACTATCTCATTGTCGGCGTGACGACGGAATATTTCGACGAAAATCGCGGCAAGCTCAACGTCGTTGACAGCCTCATGGACCGCATAAAGCACGTGCAGGAGACGGGGCTCGCCGACAAGGTCATCATCGAGGACCATGTCGGGCAGAAAATCGAGGACATACAGAAATATCACGCCGACATCTTCGTGCTGGGCTCCGATTGGGTTGGCAAATTCGACTACCTCAAGGAGTACTGCAAGGTCGTCTACCTCGAGCGCACGCGCGGCGTGTCGAGCACGATGCTGAGGCGCCAGAACTACGAGATCATTCGTCTCGGCATACTCGGCGCGGGGCGCATAGCGCATCGCTTCATCCCAGAGTCGCATTTCGTCAGCGGCCTTTCGATAGAGGGCGTGTACAACCATCACCTCGACAAAGCGAAGCAGTTCGCGAAGGAAAATGAGCTGATTTTTGCGACGGACAACGTCGAGGAACTTTTCGACAGGGTCAACGCCGTCAACATCGCATTGCCGCATGAATATCACTATGAGTACGCGAAGAAAGCGCTCGAGCACGGCCTTCACGTGCTGTGCGAGAAGCCGCTCGCGCTGAAAAAGTCCGAGGCCGAAGAGCTCTTCGAGATTGCGAAGGAGAAAAACCTCGTGCTCATGGAGGCCGTGAAGACGGCGTACGCGCCCGGCTTCATCAGGCTGCTCTCGATGGCGAAGAGCGGCGTCATCGGCACCATCATGGACGTCGAGGCGGCATTCACTCGCATACTGCCCGAGCACAACGTCAGAGAATTCAACGACTACGAATACGGCGGCAGCTTCACCGAGTACGGCAGCTACACGCTACTGCCGATCATCAAATTCCTCGGCGCCGACTACAAAAGCGTCAAGTTCAGAAGTTTCTACGACGAGAACGGTGTCGATCTCTACACGAAAGCATACTTCGACTACGGCAAGGCGCTCGCCACATCTAAGACGGGCATCTCTGTAAAAAGCGAGGGCCAGCTCCTCGTCTCGGGCACGAATGGCTACATACTCGTGCCGTCGCCGTGGTGGAAGCCCGAGGGCTTTGAGATTTGCCGCGAGGATCCGACGAAGAACGAGAAATTCTACACGCGCTACCTCGGCGACGGTCTGCGCTATGAGCTCGCTGACTTCGTCGCGGCCATAAACGGCACACGCGATGGCGAAGACTTCAAACTCAAACGAGAAGAATCCATCGCCATGGCCGAAGTCATGGAAAAATTTTTGGAAGACAGAAAGCAAAAGCTCGCAGAGAGAAAGTAAACGCAAATAAAAAAGTGGACTGCCAGAGATGTGACAGTCCACTTTTTTATGTTCAGATGATAAAAATCGAATGATGACGAGTGTATTTTTTTTGCAAAAGGGAAAAGGATAATCGCGAGAATGACATGGCAAAATGTGACGAATGTTGAGCCGTTATCACAATTCGGTAAAAATCGGATTTTTAAGATTCACTACAAGCAGATACTTTAGGTGCAAATAAATCAGAGCATATTTTCGCCAAAATGCTCGTAAGTCACAAAAGTAAGTCACAAACGCAAAAGCGAACAAAAATGGACTCTAGGGTAGCCCCACAGTCTGACGCATTGCCCTTGGCAACGATGAGAGGGGCAATCACGTTCTTCGCGCATGAGGTCGGCATAAGCCTTTTCGCCGAATTCATAGAGTATCATATCGAACACCTTAATTCTGTAACAGAGGCAAATATTTTTTTTGCTCACTAGGAGAAATGTTAAGTATATCCATGGCGTGTTTTGCTGATGTCTTTAAACTGCGCATTATACTCTTTATATTGTTAATACGTTCTTTCTTTGTTCCAATTTCCTCACCTTCTTCGCGCATGAGGTCGGCGTAAGCCTTTTCGTCAAATTCATAGAGTATCATATCGAACACCTCCGTCTTGTGCTGCATGAAATATGTTTTCAGTATTCCTTTGTCGATGCATTCATCGACTGCTTGCTTTATTGCGTCTTCAAGCGTCATGCCTTTTGACTGGTTGTCACGTACCATCTGCACGAATATAGCATAGCCGTCGAGTGCCTTGCAGCGGCTCATTATTGTCTTGTTATGGCCAGCATTGATGTTTATCACGTGCGCCGTCCATTCGTAGCCGGGCGAGGGCTTTATGAATGCATCGGAGAGTTTTTCGTCCCACATCTCGGGCATTTCCCTGTCCGCATTGCACATGACAAAATATTCTGGAGCGGGTATCTTTACAAGCTTCGTGCCATATATGCGCTTGTCAAGTTCGTTCTTGATAAGCCATTCCTCATATTCGCGTGCGGCATAGAAGAACCCCCTCAACGGCATGTTTTTGTTTATAGTGCTCTGCTGCTCGAAAAGGTCAATAGAGTCATGTAAAAGAACGGCAACATCATTCTTCATTGTCAAGTACAATGCATTTTCAAGCGTCACGATTTTGAGATTGTCAATATCAGTGTAGTTCGTATCGTTCACCGCATTGAAGAGCGACAAAGCATTTTCTTTGTACGAGAATAGATTGACAAACAGCCTGTCCTTGTGTTTTCGCTCAACCGTGAAATGTTGTTCATTCTCCATAACATCACCACCTTTGATTGTTGTTAATGGTTATTTCCATCACTATTATATCATGGATAGGCGATTTAGAACAATTTAATATCCATAATGGCAAAAGGAAAAAGGCTTTCAGCGATTTTCGCTGAAAGCCTTAAAAATTGCTTGCCTGTTCCTTTTGCTCCTGTTGTGCATCTTGCAGAGCATCATGCAGTTCTTGATGTTCGATACGGTTTTTATTATTTCATTTGTCAACTTGACAGGATGCACACCAAAACTACAACAGCCCTTTTTTCTTCTCTATGCCGCAAATGTCGCTTTCGACGTTATTTCCTTTATGCGACCAAATATTTTCTTCCACACGCTTTCTTTGTCTTTGAAAAGTTTCGTGAGGTCGACGCCTCTGAATGGCTCTTTGCTCGGCTCGACGTCTATGCTGCCGTTGCGCGCGATGTATTGGATGATTTTCTCGACGAAGTCCATCTGGCTGCGGCTCAGCCTGTTCTCCGTCAAAAATTCGCGGAACGCGTCACGCACAGACTCCTCGTCCATGCCCACTATCCTGCGCACGAGCTCGCCAAGCGGCTCATTCTCGTAGTTCTGCGCATAGTCCTCGCGCGTGCCGAGCTCCTGCCAGAATATCCGCTCGAGCTCGCGCATGTCGCTCATAGTCATCGGCTCGTTGTGCCTGAGCTTGTAGACCGCCGCATTGTCCATGTGCTCCTTCAGATAAAACTCCACCTTCTGCCGATAGCTCTCGGACGCGGTGGGCGGCCTCAGCTTCTCACCCTCGCCCTCCTGCACCTCATCAGAGAAATCTGTATATACATAGAATGTCTGCTTCGGCTTAATATACTGCATCAGCGACCGTATCTCGCGCCGCACGCTCTCGATGTCGAGCGGCGTCGCATCCTCCCAGTATGCTTGGTGCCTTATGCGTTCTATCGTCTCGCGGTGCGCCGCCACCTGCGGAATATTCTGCATCGACGGCTGCGCGAGCTCATTCGCCGCACCCTCTGCTGCGGCTATCATGCCATCGGCCTTGTCCATCGCGCCCTCCACCGCGCTCAGCAGGATGCTCAGCATCAGATGGTCAAACCGCCGCACCTTCTCATCCTCGCGCCTCGAGATGAGCGGCGCTATCTCGTTCTTGAGCTCGGCGAGCGCGATGTCGTTCAGCGCGTTCAGATTATACACCTGCCTGTACTTTTCCACTGCCCGCAGATGGCGCTTCACGATAAAGCTCCTGTCATCGAGTGCCATGACCGCCGCGTGGAGCTCATTCACGAATTCATCGTGGAGCTTTTTGAGCTCGTCATCCTTGACGCTCTGCAGCGTCTTCGCCACGCGTGCCTTCAGCATGAATACGCGGCTCGAGAGCGACAGCGGCAGCTTCTCATTGCTCTCCTTGTTCCTGTCCTCGCCGAAATACGCGAAATTGCCGCCATAGTCAAAAATGAGGAAATGATCCTTGTCCTGCCCCGTGCCGAATAGATTCGGCCTGAGCCGTGTGCCGCGTCCGATCATCTGCCAAAATTTGCTGTACGAATGAACTGCCTTGAAAAATACGAGATTGACAATATCCGGCACATCGATGCCCGTGTCGAGCATATCAACCGACACCGCGATTTCAGGATTGGCGCCCGTCTTCTTAAATCTGTCCACGATGTCCTCGGCGTAGTCGATGCTGTAGTCTGCCTGCTGAATGAAGTCGTCGCCGAGCTCGGGGTACATCTCGTGGAAGCACTCGACGATGAACCGCGCGTGCTCCGTGTTCTTCGCGAATATGATTGTCTTGCCGAGCTTGTCGCCGCCCTCGATGTGGATGCCCTCATCCATCAGTCGCGCGAGCACCTTCATCACGGTATCTTTGTTGAACAGCCATTTGTTGAACGCGGACGACTCCACGTCATATCGCCCCGTCTCACAGTCCTCCGCGACCACGCCGAACATGTCCTCGAACTCGGATTTCTCGCTCTCGCTGAGGTCTTTGTAGCGGAGCCCTCTGTTGAGGAACTTCGTCGTGTACGTCTTGAGCTCGTAGTCGACGAGATACCCCTCACGCACCGCCGTCTCATAGTCATAGTTGTACGTCGGCACGCCGTCCTCGAGCTGAAATACACGGTACGTGTCGCGCCCGACCTCCGACTTCGGCGTGGCCGTGAGCCCAAGCAGCACCGCGTCGAAATAATCGAAAATCTCTTGATATTCCTTGTAAATGCTCCTGTGAGACTCATCGATGATGATGAGATCGAAATGCCCCGGCGAGAACATCCGCCGCCCGTCGTCCTCTCTCTTGTCGATGGCGTTCATCATCGTCGGGTACGTCGAGAATACAATGCGGCTCGTCGTCGGGTCCTCTTTATTGTCGAGCAGATTACAGAGCGTCAGCTTGTTCTTGAAAAACTCGGTAAACGCCGTCTTTGCCTGCTTCACGAGCGCTTTCCTGTCCGCGAGGAAAAGGATATTTTTTGCCCTGTTGTACCGCGTCATCACGTCCGTGATGCTGATGGCCACGCGCGTCTTGCCCGTGCCCGTCGCCTGCACGATGAGCATGCGCCGCTGATGATGCTCGAGCGCCAAGGCCATGAAATCACATCTCTCGAGGAAACGCCTTAAATTGCAGTAGGAATATTGACGAGAGACTTTTCTTATGGTTTTTTGAAAACAAATAGATACTCATGCGCAAGGAGCAGAAAATTATATTTTACGCTGTTCGTTTTCCAGTAGCCCGTCGCTCGGCAATTATGCTGTTCCTTTATGATAATTTCCTTCGTGCGAAATCCCGCTGCTTCGAAACCCCTCATCACATTTAATTTTTATCATTATAAAGTTCTATTTCGTACCCTTTAAAATCATCAGTATCGAGCACGATTTTTTTGTCCTTGTACGCGTCACGAATTTTTTGCACAGCCTCGCCTGCGCTCTTCGCTTCCACGTTCACGACCCTCTGCAAATATTCACGCACCTCTACCTGAAATTCTTTTTTGCCAGTAAGTTTTCTCGTCTTTTTGTAGTGCCCTCTACCATCTGTAAATTCTATAAATCCTTTATCGCGCAATATTTGAAGTTGCTGACGAATTTTCGCGTTTATATTTTTATTTTCGACGTGTTTTTCTTTCAGCATTGCGCTAAATTCGTACATCTCACTCAGCGAAAATTCATCGTCCTTCATTTTATCAATGCATTTCAGCACGTCCATGAGCCATCCGCGCATTTCGAGATTGCGTGTCTCAAGTGATGCTGTCTGGCGAATTTTGTCAACGACTTCGTCAGCGGGCAATTCTGCACCATTTTGGATTACAGGAATAATGCCGCTCGATGGGATTTCCGACCACACAATTAAGCAGCCTGTCCATCCACCACGCCTCGCACTCGCTCTGATTGGCGCTCTTCTCTCTATTATCTCAGGCACGAAAAAATATTTTGGTATCGCCCAAAAATTCTCGACGTGATAATCACTTTTCGCGTATTCCATGACAAACAAATCGGGATTGTCGTTGCTGTTCAGCCGCGCAATCATCGTATTGTACGCGCCATCATTTATTTTGCGACCAAAATGGCCTCCTATCGCCTTAAGTTCGTACGTATTATGACAATCGGGGCAATAAATATCAGCAACTGGTCGATTATTCATGCAATGCGCCAAATGCCTGCTGCCGCATCGCACGCAATAGAGATTTTTCACAGCCCAGTCCTCAGTAACGACGCGCGTCTTCTGCTGCGGGCTTTTGTAACCGTCGGCAAGTCTTTTGTCCATGAATAAATTCATCACAATGTGCCCCTTTTCGTCGAATTAACTATCACTCCTTAGTATAATTTTTATCTTTTGTCGTGTCTACACTCACACAAAATTTTTCTTCATACTATACTATAAATTTTGTTGTATCAGATTATTTTGCAAATCAAATTCATGGCTCATCCTTATATATCTCAACTTCGTAGCCTATGAAGTCAGAATCATCGAGCACAATTTCTTCGGCTTTGTACGCATGGAGAACTTTCAGCTCCGCCTCATCCTCGCTTGCTGCTTCCACTTCCACAATCCTTTGCAAATATTCTCGCACCTCTACCTGAAATTTTCTTTTGCCTGTTGGTTTCGTCATTTTTGTAATGCCCCCGTCCATCTTTAAATTTTATAAATCCATTTTTCGTTTTTTCAATCCATCACAAAATAATTTTCCCACGCCCGTTAGCCTTGCTGTTTATCATCCTACTCGCAGCTATACGATGAATAATTTGCCTGCCATATAATTCATCGAAAAAATCATCGTTCTGATTTTCATTTTTAGGATCAGAGTTACTCAGCAAAACGTGAGCGCCTTTGTTAATCAATTTCTGAACAAAGTCTGCGAGTTCCTTTTGCGCATTGTCATCAAAGCCGCCCGCTGTATAGTTGGTGAATGAAGACGTCTGATTGAGCGGTCTATATGGCGGGTCAAAATATGCAAAAGTTTTATCGTCTATGAAATTCGCCGATTTTTTATAGTCTGCGCAAACCATTTCCACATTTTGAAGCAATGACGATATTTTTCTCAGATTTTCTTCATCGCAGATTTTGGGATTTTTATATGCGCCTGAAGGTACGTTAAACAGTCCTTTTTTATTTACGCGATAAAGACCATTGAAGCATGTGTGGTTGAGAAAAATAAATAATGCCGCACTTTCAATGCTGTCCTTGCTCGTGCCATCATTAATTAATTCGTTGTATCTTGCTCGCTTTTCATAAAAAAATTCTTTTCGGCTAGCAGTGTCACGCGCCAAATATTTTTCCTCAAAAACATGAAGCATCTCAAGCAATGCATCGACGTGAGCTCTCACACTTTTATACATATTTATCAATTCGGGATTTATATCGCTGATATAGACTTCACGCATTTTATAATTTGATAGCACATCAAAAAGCACTGCCCCGCCGCCGATGAATGGCTCAGCATATTTGTCTATGTCGTTGCCTAAATCCTTCGGATAGCGCGCAACTATCTCATTCACGATTTGACCCTTGCCGCCAGCCCATTTCACTATTGGATGCACCTTCGTCAGCGCTGAACTATTTTCCACAATTATTTCCCCTCATATAATAATTACTCCTTATTATAATTTTGATCCAATGCAATGTCTATCCTCGCGCAAAATTCTCGTCCTGTCCATGTCGTACCCGTGGAACATCGCGTTATTGAAATGCTCCGCGAGATGCATGTCGACGTCGAGCTCGTCGCCGTAGTGCTCGCGCACGTACATCTCCGCGCCGACGAGGAAGCCCGCACTGCCCATCGCGGGGTCCACGATGACGTCCGTCGGCTGCGGCGCCACCATCTCCACCATCATCTTGATGATGTGGCGCGGCGTACGAAACTGCCCGTTCGTGCCCGACGTCGCGATCTTCGAGAGCAGATACTCGTAGAGGTCGCCCTTGCTGTCCTCTTCATCGAGCGAAAGCGTGTCGATGCCCTCGATGATGGACGCGAGCATCGCAGGCGTCGGGATTTTGAATATCGCGTCGCCCATGTACTTCGCATACGCCGAGTCACCGTCGGGGTGAAGCGACTTGATGAATGGAAACACGCCCTTCTCGACAATCGTGTATATCTCCTCCGCCGAGCCCAGCTGCTTGAACTTGCTCCAGCGGTACTGCTGCTGATCGGCACCGAACAGCGCATGATAATCGCTCATGCCCATCATCATCGCGTTCTTCTCCTGACGCGTCTCGATGTCATCCAGCTGCTTGATGAAAAGAAGATACGTGAACTGCTCAATCACCTCCAGCGGATTAGAGATTCCACCCGAGTAAAATATATTCCAAATGCGGTCAATCTTGTTCCGCTCCTCGCCATGCAGCATGATACCCCTCATTTCCCTGTCTCAGATTCATATATGATTCTAATTTGACATTCGCGTGAAAAATCCTTCTTTTTGTTGAAAAATTCTTCCTTCCGCATGCGTGCGATTGATGAGCAAAGCAAAAGAGGCTGTGCAGCAGCGAAAAACCGCAAACTGCAACAGCCCCCTTTATCACGCCTATTCGTCGACCAACAAAGAGAAAGTTTGATATTGCCCTGCTTGCAAGCGAGCAGGGCATTTTCGCTATTTGCCATACAAGGATAAATAAAATATTTATAGGAGTATAAACAAATTGTTTAAAATAAAAAAGGACTCTAGGGCAAAACCCTAGAGTCCTTGATATTTCTGGCGGAGAGGGTGGGATTCGAACCCACGGTACGTTGCCGTATCACTGGTTTTCAAGACCAGCTCCTTAAACCACTCGGACACCTCTCCAGTATTGAGTTTGCGTGATGCGAGGCTCTTGCCCTCGTCATTGCACCAAAATATTATAGCAAAATTTTCTCTGGCGTGTCAATAATAATTTCAAATTCGCATGAACGGTGCGTAGCAAAACAGCGTTGCATTGTTGTGAACGGCGTGGAGCTATAACGCGTTAGAATCCCATGAGGCCAAAGGCGAGGCCGAGCACGCCGGAGCCAAAGAGTATTTTGATGACGCTGACTTTTTTTGTTTTGGCGATGACGGCGAGCGCGAGTATCAGCAGGTTGCTTTTGTCGAAGGCGAGCCAGTCGGCGGGATGATGCTCAGTGTTCCAGAGCGCCAAGAGGACAAATCCCATGCCCGCGCTGATGATGAGCGCGACGACGGCAGGGCGCAGGCCGTTCAGCGCGCCGCGTATCGGGCCGATGTCGCCGTATTTGAAGAAGAAGTGTGCGACGATGAGGCAGAGGATGAACGACGGCGTGACGAAGCCGAGCGTCGCGCAGATGGCGCCCGTGAAGCCCGCGATTTTCATGCCGACGAATGTCGCGGCGTTGATGCCGATGGGGCCCGGCGTCATCTGCGATATGGTGAATATGTCGATGAATTCGGAGAGCGTGAGCCAGTGATACGTGTCGACGACGCTCGCCTCGATGAGCGGCATGGACGCGTAGCCGCCGCCGACGCAGAATATGCTGACTTTCGCGAATTCGATGAACAGTTCGAGATAAATCAAGATGATTTAGTCCTTTCTCACGAATATTTCTTCTCGCGCATGAGGACGAGGCCGACGAGGCCGTCAATCAACACAAGCGCCATGATATTCACGTCGAAGAAGAAATTCGCGATGAATGTGATGACGATGATGGCGAGCGGCAGGATGAGCTTTTTCTTGAGCTGCTTTCGCACGAGGTCGATGGCGACGTTGACGATGAGCGCCGTGGCGCCGCACTGCATGCCTTTGAGCACGAGCTCGATGTACGGGTTGTGCGCGACGGCGTCGTAGGCGAGCGAGATGAGCGAAATGGTGATGAGCGGCGGCAGTGCCGTCGCGAATGCCGCGACGAGCGCGCCGGGGATGCCGGCCATGCGGTAGCCCATGAGGACCGTCGAATTGATAGCGACGACGCCCGGCAGCGATTGGCCGATCGCGACGAGGTCGAGTGTCTCCTTGTCGGTGAGCCAGCCGTATTCGTCGACATATTTCGCGCGCAGCAGCGGGATGATGACGTAGCCACCGCCGACGGTGAATGCGCTGATGAGAAACGTCGATGTGAACAGCGCCCTGTAGAAATGGTCGTAATTTTTTGGGTCCATCTTTGGGGTGTCGCCGTTGGAATCATTGGCGCCATTCACTTCGGCGGTCTCAATATTTTTTGTGGATTCTGATTTTTCGTCCATTTGAAATTTTCCTTCATTAATATTATTCGCTTTTTGTCGGGCGCAGGAACAGGTCAAACAGTGCCTCTTTCGCGTCCTTGCCGTGGCAGACAATCTGATTCACAGTGTTTGAGATGGGGAGCTCGACGTCGTATTTTTTCGCGAGGTTCACGAGCGCTTCGCTTGTTGGCACACCTTCGGCGAGTTTCGTTGACTTTATGCCGCGCATGAGGTTTTCACCGTAGCGGCGGTTGTTGCTGTGCGCGGAGAACAGTGTCGCCTCGTAGTCGCCGAGGTGCGAGAGACCGTAAATCGTCATGGGGTCGCCGCCCATTGCGCCGACGAGGCACGAAAGCTCATGTGTGCCACGCGCCATGAGCGCGCCTTTGAGGCTCGCGTAGCCGACGCCGTCGAGCATTCCCGCAGCGAGGCCGATGACGTTTTTCGCGGCTGCGCCGATCTCCGTGCCGAGGAGGTCGGTGCCGTAGTAGAAGCGTATCAGCGGGCTTTTGAATGTATCGACGAGCTTTTTCGTGAGCTCGTCTTTTTTTGATGCGATGATCATGCAGTTCGGGATGCCGCGCATGAAGTCCTCGACGTGGCCGGGGCCAACCCATACGGCGATGTCGGCGTCTTCGCCAATCTCCTCAGAGAGCACAACGGAGAGTCGCTTGCCCGTGTCCATCTCGAGCCCTTTCATGCAGAGAACGAACGATTTTCCCTTGAGCGATATGGGGAGGGCGCGGAGCTCGCGGCCAAACGAGCGCAGTGACTGCGAGCTGATGGATATGATGATGGTGTCAGCAAATGTCACGGCGGCCATGAGGTCGCTCGTGAGCGCTACGGACTCGGGCAGCGTCAGATATTCGTTTTTGTGCGTTTCCATGAGCTCCTTTAGGTGGGCGGAGCCGGGGCGTCCCCAGAGCATGACGCGGTGGCCGATATGGTCGGCATGCCATGCGTGGAACGTGCCCCATCGCCCGCAGCCAAGCACAGAGATATTCATGAGCTTCACTCCTTTGTTATAGGAAATGTTGTGTAATGGATTATGCTAACAAAGTTTACGTCATCTGATGCCAGTGATGTCCTTTATGACCTCGCTCGCGATGATGAGTCCCGCCACGGACGGCACGAATGAGATGCTCGCGGGTGCTATCTTGCGGCTTCCCTTTTCGCTGTCGCCGATGATGGGTGAGCGCGGCGGCTCCGTGGAGTATACGACTTTGAGACTTTTTACGCCGCGTTTTTTGAGTTCGTGGCGCATGACTTTCGCGAGCGGGCAGACGCTCGTATTGTAGATGTCCGCCACTTCAAACCGCGTCGGGTCGAGCTTGTTGCCCGCGCCCATCGCGCTGATGATGGGGATGCCGCGCCTCTCGCATTCGACGGCGAGGCTGATTTTCGCCGCGACGGTATCGACGGCGTCGACGACATAGTCGTAGTCGAAATCATCGCCGAAAAATTCGTCGGCGACGTAGGGCAGATACCGCCTGTCCATGCGCGTGACTTTCGCGGCGGGGTTGATGTCCACGATGCGCGCCGCCATGACGGCGGTCTTTGGCTTGCCAATCGTGCTCGTCATCGCGTGTATCTGTCTGTTGATGTTCGTCACGTCCACCGTGTCGCCATCGACGAGCAGAAATCGCCCGATGCCCGCGCGCGCAAGCGCCTCGCATACGAACGAGCCGACGCCGCCGACGCCGAAGATGGCGACACTTGCGTTGTTTATTTTTTCGACGGCATCCTCGCCTATGAGCCTTACTGTGCGAGAAAATCTTTCATCTGTCATTTGTTTTTACCTCAATTCAGCCAACCCTCTCCGCCCCCTGCGGGGGCACCTCCCCCATAGTGGGAGGCATAGCGAAAGAGATGCTTTACGATATGATGAATAGTAAACGTCAGTCCATTACTTTATAGAGAATAAAGCAAGCTGCACGGTTTCAATTATGATTAAAATTTATAATTACGCTATTGCTAATGAATCGATTTGGCATGAGTAAATAATCACAGCATCTGTGAAGCCAGCCTCCCCAATGGGGGAGGTGCCGAGCGAATGCGAGGCGGAGAGGGTTAGGATGTTGACATAGTTTAAAAGTTTTACGATTTCAAAAAATCAATTCAATAGCTTACTATGCGCCGATTGCGTGAATGTCACATGAATTTCATGGCCTCGGATTTCGCGAGCTTGTCGCATATCTCGTTGTACTCGTTGCCCGCATGGCCTTTCACCCAATAAAATCGTATGGAGTGTCGCTGAAATTCGTCGTCGAATTCGAGCCAGAGGTCTTTGTTCTTGACAGGCGTGCCGAGCGATGTGATCCAGCCTTTCCGTTTCCAGCTCACGATCCAGTGCTTCACGAAAGCGTTTTGCAGATATTGGCTGTCAGCGTAGAAATCGACAGCCGAGCCGTCGGGGAGGAGCCGCAGCGCTTCGATGCCAGCGCGTAGCTCCATGCGATTGTTCGTCGTCGATGGCTCGCCGCCCGATATTTTTTTGATGGTGCCGTCCTTTCGGATGATGACAGCCGCATATCCGCCGGGGCCATCGGGATTGCTCAGGCAGGAGCCATCCGTGTAGATGATGTAGTCGGCAGGCGCCCTTTTCACAGACGCCGCATCATCGAGCGGTGACTTTCCTGTCGTCTTATTGTCAGCGGGGGGATTCAGTTTCATTTTCTTGCCGTGAAGCCACGCTTCGGCTTCGGTTTTCGTCATAAATCCTTTGAACACAGGCCGCTCGAAGCCTTCGACGTATGATTTGCATTCGTCCCAGCTCGTGAAAATGCCGATTTTCCGCCCGCGCTTTACGGCGTAGAATTTTTTCGCCATGCGAAACCTCCTGCCTATATCGAGATACAAAAAAAGCAGCCCTCTGGCTGCAACTTATATGAAAATCTTTCTAACGTCGGGCCGCAGCCCCAAGGCACCCTCACGGCACATAAGGTATCTCACTTACCGCTGCTTCCTTCCGGACCTGACGGGATTCATGAGGCCTCATTGCGCGAGACCCAGACGCTGCGGTCCGACCTTAAAAAGAACTAAAATCAATGGCGGAGAGTGAGAGATTCGAACTCTCGGTACAGCGTTCACCGTACACACGCTTTCCAGGCGTGCTCCTTCAACCACTCGGACAACTCTCCAGTGCTCAAATCATAGATGGGATAAACCCAAACCAAATATGAAGTTCACGCGATGCCACATCGCGACGCAAAATATATTATCATAAATCGAACGATAAAACAAGGGGAAAAGTGTATTTTTTGAAAATTAAGATGGTTTCATGACCCTCTCCGCCCCCTGCGGGGGCACCTCCCCCAGAGTGGGAGGCATAGATTGATATTTTTTGCGCTTAAACTTAACGATTGAATCAAGTGTTTTTTACATTTTCATTAATCGATAATTTTGCTAAAACAAAAGGATTCACGCTTTCATGCATAGATTTTCAGCTAGTGTAAATAATCTCAGCATCTGTAAAGGCAGCCTCCCACTCTGGGGGAGGTGCCGAGCGAATGCGAGGCGGAGAGGGTTATGTTTACGACTCACCTCAAATAGCGAATCAAAAAAGCGACGCGCAAAAATTTTTGGCGTCGCTTTTTGATTCACATTTAAATTTTTTTGGCTCGATTATTCAGCGCGTGTCATTTGCCGGGCAGGAAGTGATGTTTTGACGGTGAGCCGAATGAGAGGACTCGCGCGCTGTTCAGCACGACGGCGAGCGTTGCCGTGTTGTGGATGATGGCGGCCCAGAGCGGATTGATCCTGCCGAGGGCGCCGAGGAGCATCGCCGCGGAGTTCACGAGTATCGTCGCCATGAAGTTCTGGCGGATGAGGTGCATCGTGCGGCGGCCGAGCTGGAGCGCGCTCATGAGTCCCGACGGGTCCTCTGAGCGTATCGTGACGGCGGACGACTCAGCGGCGATGTCCGTTTGCCTGCCGCCGAGGCTCACGCCGACATTCGCGAACGCGAGCGCAGGGGCGTCGTTGATGCCGTCGCCGACCATCATGATGCAGCCGCCGCGGTCTTTGAGGCGGGAGACGTATTTCGCCTTGTCCTCGGGCAGCACTTCTGCATGGTACGTGTCGATGTCCATGTCGAGCGCGACTTCCTTGGCGACGGCCTCGGAGTCGCCCGTGAGCATGACGATTTCATCGATGCCGTAGCGTCGCATTTGATTCAGCGTCTTTTTCATCTTCGGGCGTATCGGGTCTTTTATGCCGATGACGCCGAGGAGCTTTTTGTCACGTGCGATGTAGATGCAGCTCGGCGCGTTCTTGTCGATTGAGACATCGTCAATGCCTGTGACGTGGGACTCCTCCATGAATTTTTTGCTGCCGACGAGAATGTTGCCGCCCTTGAAATTCTCGAAGTCGGGCACCGTCGCCTTCATGCCGCGCGCGACGATCGTCTTTGACGATTTATGCTGCGGCACTTGCCAATCCTGCTCCTTGACGTATTTCTGTATGGCAACGGCGAGCGGATGAACGGAGTGCATCTCCGCCGAGGCCACGAGCAAAATCATTTCTTTCTCCGTCACGCCTTCCGCTGTCGCCGTATACGATATTTGCGGGATGCCGACGGTGAGCGTGCCCGTCTTGTCGAGCACGAGCGTGTCTGCCTCGGCGAGCGCCTCGATGTAGTTGCCGCCCTTGACGAGGATGCCGCGCTTCGCCGCCGCCGCGATGGCCGCCGATATGGCCGTTGCGGTCGAGAGCTTCAGCCCGCAGGAGAAATCGATGAAGAGGAGATTGAGCACGCGCTGCCAATCGCGCGTCGCGCCGTAGACGACTGCAGCGCCGAGGAACGAAATCGGCACGAGCAGATTTGCCATTTGGTCGGCGAAGTTCTGTATGGGCGCGCGCTGTGCCTGCGCCTCTTCGACGAGGTGGACGATATGCGCGAGCGATGTATCGTCGCCGACCTTGCTCGCCTCTATGACGACCTCGCCTGCCTCGACGACACTGCCCGCGTACACGAGCGAGCCCGCCTTTTTCATCGCGGGATTCGATTCGCCCGTGATGGATGACTGGTTGACAGCCGCCGTGCCGAACAGCACTTTGCCGTCAACGCAGATTTTCTCACCCGTGTGCACGGCGATGTGGTCGCCCGCCTTTATGTTCTCGACGAGCACTTTTTTCTCGACGCCGTTCTCGACGACCCAGACATAGCGCTGATTGAGATTTAAGAGGCCAGAGATTTGCTTTCTTGCGCGCTCCGCCGCGTAGCTCGTGAGCATCTCGGCGACGTTCGAGAGCGTGAGGAGCGTGAGGCTCGACTCTGGGCGCCCCGAGAGGACCGACGCGGCGACAGCTGTGGCCGTGAGCGTGTCGGCGTTCGGCCTTCTGTCGCGCACGAGCCCCATGACGCCGTTTTTGATGAAGCCGCGCGCGATGCCAAGCACGAGAAGGCTTCGGAGAATCTTGATTCCTGCGAATGCGGCAGGCGCATTTTTCTCGAGGATTTTCATCGCGGCAAAGCTCACGAGCGAGAGGATGGCCTCGCGCCTGTAGTCCGCCATCGTCGGCTCAGCCTCATGAGAGGCGCCCTCTGACTGGATTTTTCTGATGTATCTCATGGCGGCGTCCGAGAGGCGCGCACCGCGATACCAGACCGTGAGCTTTTTCGCGTTGAATGCGACGGAGACGACGCCCGGCAGAGAGCGCATCCTCACGCCCGCGAGTATGCGCTTTTCGCTCGGAATTTCTGCGCCGAGCGTAGCAACGGCTGAGCGATAAATGACGCTTGATGCATTCATCATACAAGCCTCCAGCCGCGCAGCAGCGAAAATGCCCACCACATCAGCTGCGAGCCGCTCGGAAGTGACGGCGCGATGAGGAGCTTTTTTACTCCATTAAATATGAAGAAAACAGCGAGAAGCGATGACAAATCGAAAATGCTCCCCGTCGCCTTTTTCACGCGCGTGTTGAGGTCTGAGACCGTGCGGCGAATGCTCATGCCGACAGCCGCGAGTCCTTCGCTCACAGCGGACGGCGACGACGACGGCGTGAATATGTGCTCTGCGAGCCAGTCCGCGAGCGCGTCCATCATCTGCTCGCTGCCGTGGTGCATGATGAGCAGGCTGCCCGTCACCGTGCTGATGGTCACCTCGTCGATGAATTTGAGCTCGCCGAGCTTTTTCGCGAGGAGGTCTGCGAGGTCGCCGTTGCCGACGAGCGCTGCGGCGTAGTAGCGCCTGCGTCCTTTCATGCGGCTCGCGAGCGAAAACGATGGCACATCAGCGACTTTCTTCACTGTGCTCACCGCCGACGCGGCCTTTGAGGCGTAGTCCATCATGTTCTCTCCAGCGACGCCTTTCCGCGATGCAAAAAATTGGCGGATGCCCTTGCCAATGGCAAAGCCCATCATGATGCCTGACATGTATGACATTGAATTAACTCCTTGTCTTGACGAATTTTTCGCGGCTCATTCGCATATCGATGCGGCGCTGCTTGCCGCTCGTTGCCACGCGAAAATTTTCGTCAATGCTTCTATTCTGATTAATCAACCTAATTTCTTGTTCGCATGGGACGCGATGTAGCTTTCGACGCGCGCAAGCTCCTTGTTTTCGCGAAGCGTCTTCGGGTCGTACTCAATGAGTATCGAGCCTGTCGTCGTGTTCACCGTCACGCGCGAGAGTTCCTTATACTCGCCGAGCGCTGAGATGACCTGCGCCTTCAGTGGCTCGCTGCCGATGAGCGAGCGGCTGTAGAGACGCACACGTCCCGGCATGTACGATGCGATCTCAACGGAACGAATGAAGAGATCGAGCTTTGACTGCGGTATGAAATCTAAATCAAAAGTTTTGCTCATAGAATTTAAAACACCATTTTCCTTGATTTTCTGCGATGCGAACTCTTTCGCACCGCTTAAATCCATCTTCATTTTTTTGCGATAGCTCCATGCGTGGAGCATGGAGAGCCCTGCCCATGCCGCACCGAATGCGATGTGTGCGGCTTTCGCGCCGGAGGCTACTGCGGCGAGCGTGCCCACTGATGCGATGGCGAGCGGCCATCCAAGCGATATATTTTTCATGTTATTGCCCTCAAAGCATGAAGGCGCTTTCTGTCCGCTGACGATGACATAATGACAGAAAGCGCGCCCATGCTGAAAATTTCATCGGGGCAGCGCACTTTGAAAGCGCCGCCCTTTTTTAGCGAGGATTAAGCCTCCTGCGCTTTCTGTGCGGCGATGAGATCCTCGAGCTCCTCCTTCTGGCGCTCAAGCTCAGCGAGAGGTACCTGCGTCGTTGGCGCATTTGCCTGGAGCTGCATCATCTGCTGCTCTCTCTCCTGGAAAAATCTGTAGCCGAAAACACCAGCGACGGCGCCGACAGCGAGACCAATCCAAAAATCGCTTCTTGTGAACATTGAAAACTCCTCCCTACAATAGAATTTTTATGGCCTTGCGACCATTTTTATAATAATGATTTCGATAATATTTGTCAACAATAAATGATATTCAGTGTGATTTAGAATACGATGAAAAATTTTACCGTTGTCACGCTTTGATGAGTCAAAAAATTTGCGATGCAAAATGAACCAATCGACAAAATTTGAAATTGTAAATAGAAATGTATTGAAAATCATTTTATATTGTGCCATAATGATAAAGCAAATTGATGTTGATAATTACAATCAATTTTAGCGCAAGGGAAACAATGACGAATTGAAGCAAAAGCGATGACGAAAAATTTTCGCAAGGCAATGAGAAACGATGAAGAGGAGCGGCGATGAGCCGCGACGCGAGCAAGCGAAAAATTTTGTCGAGGCGATTGCTTTGATGTTTTCATGGAAAGGGGCTGATTACGCTGCTTGGACTGATGATGGCAGACATGGGCAAGGAAGTGACAGTGGCGCGCGTGTCTGGGAAGCTCGAAGTGAAAAGGCACCTCGAGGACCTCGGATTTGTGACGGGCTCGAAAATCACCGTCGTGCAGTCGCATGACGGCGATATGATAGTGAAGGTGAAGGACGCGCGTCTCGCAATCACGCGCGAGATGGCGAGCAAAATCTGGGTGGAGGAGATGAAAGCATAATGAAGACACTGAAGAATGTGGCTGTGGGAGACACAGCGAAAGTCGTAAAAATCCACGGCGAAGGACCAGTGAAGCGCCGCATCATGGACATGGGCATCACGAAGGGCGTTGATATATTCGTCAGAAAAGTCGCGCCGCTCGGCGATCCGCTCGAGCTCAATCTGCGCGGCTATGAGCTGAGCCTCAGGAAAGAGGACGCGGAGAACATCGAGGTCGCGTAAGCGGCGGTTTCGTTTATGAAATGAACTCATAAATTTTCAATCTGAATCACACAGAGCAAATTCAAGAATTTCCGAAAGGGGAAGGGACAAGAGAATGGCAATAAAGATAGCGCTTGCTGGCAACCCGAACTGCGGCAAGACGACGCTTTTCAACGCGCTCACGGGCGCAAGGCAGTTCGTCGGCAACTGGCCGGGTGTCACAGTCGAGAAGAAGGAAGGATACCTAAAGGGCACGGAGGATGTGGTCATTCAGGACCTGCCGGGCATATACTCGCTTTCGCCGTACACGCTCGAGGAAGTCGTGTCGCGCACGTATCTCGTGCATGACAAGCCCGACGTCATACTGAACATCGTCGACGGCACGAACATAGAGAGAAATCTCTACCTCACGACGCAGCTCATCGAGCTCGGAATTCCTGTCGTCATGGCCGTCAATATGATGGACCTCGTCGAGAAGTCTGGCGACAAGATTGACCTCAAAAAGCTCGCGTCAAAGATTGGCTGCGAGGCCATCGAGATTTCCGCGCTCAACGGCGACAACATAAAGGAAGCGGCAGACCTCGCCGTCGCCGCCGCAAGGGAAGGCAGAAAGGTCGGCGCTGTCTCGATTTTCAGCGACAACATCGAGAAAGCGCTCGGCAAAATTGAGGGTGACCTCTCGGGCAAAGTGGACAAAAATCTCATGCGCTGGTACGCAATCAAGGTATTCGAGCGCGACCAGAAGGTCATGGAGTCGCTGAGCCTGCCTGCCGAGACGCTGAAAGAAATCGAGGGCGTTGTCGAGGACATTGAGACGAAGGCGGACGACGATGCCGAGAGCATCATCACGGGCGAGCGCTATGAATACATCAGCGCCGTCATGCAGGACACCGTCGTAAAAGCGAAGCGCACGGGCGAGATGTCGATTTCAGACCGCATAGACAGCATCGTCACGAACCGCGTGCTCGGCCTGCCGATTTTCGTCGTCATCATGTTCTGCATCTACGCCATCGCGATGGGCGATTGGCCAGTGTCCATCGGCACGCACGCCACTGACTTCACGAACGATGTCATATTCGGCGAATGGGTGCCGGATTTCCTCGGTGGCGTGCTTGAGAGTGCGGGCATCGAGGAAGGCTCCGTGCTTTTTGGTCTCATCATGGACGGCATCGTCGCCGGTGTCGGCGCAGTCCTCGGCTTCGTGCCGCAGATGCTCGTGCTTTTCGTTCTCCTTGCTATACTTGAGGATGTCGGCTACATGTCGCGCATCGCATTCGTCATGGACCGCATTTTCCGTCAGTTTGGCCTCTCGGGCAAATCGTTCATCCCGTGCCTCGTCGCCACAGGCTGCGGCGTCCCGGGCGTCATGGCGTCGCGCACGATTGAGAATGACCGCGACAGGCGCCTCACCGTCATGACGACGACATTCATGCCGTGCAGCGCGAAAATGCCTATCATCGGCCTCATCGCCGGCGCAATATTCGGCGGCTCACCGTACGTCGCCGCATCCGCATACTTCATCGGCATCGCGTCCATCGTGCTTTCGGGCATCATTCTGAAGAAATTCAAAGCATTCGCGGGCGAGCCTGCGCCGTTCGTCATGGAGCTTCCGAGCTATCACGTTCCTGCGTGGGGCAATGTCGCCCGCGCCGCATGGGAGCGCGGCTTCTCATTCATCAAGCGCGCTGGCACGATTATTCTTGTTTCGACCATCATCATTTGGTTCCTCTCGAGCTTTGGCTACGTCAATGGCGAGTTCGGCATGACGGAGGAGCTCTGGGAAGCGCAGAAGATAGAGGACAATGAGTCCTATATCGGCGCGCTCGCCGCAAAGCGCAATGTTGACCCCGAGGACGTGAACCCGATGGATGACTCGCTCCTCGCGTCAATCGGTCAGACGATAGCGCCAGTGTTCCAGCCGCTCGGCTTCGGCAACTGGAAGGCAACCGTCGCGGCTGTGCAGGGCCTCGTCGCGAAGGAAGAAGTCGTCGCGACGTTCGGCGTGCTCTACAACTACGATGAGGATGCCGACGGCGAGCTCGGCGAGGAAGGCGAAGGCATCTGGGCGCGCGTCGCCGATGACTACACGCCGGCTGCCGCAATGGCGTTCATGATGTTCAATCTGCTCTGCGCTCCGTGCTTTGCCGCAATCGGTGCAATCCGCCGCGAGATGAACAACACGCGCTGGACGATGATTGCTCTCGCTTGGATGACGGTCTGGGCATACGCGATGTCAGCTGTCGCATATAATCTCGGTGGCTTCATCATTGGCGAGGTGCCGTTCGGCGCGGGCACGGTGTTCGCCATCATCGTCGTCGCCGCTGTCATCTACGGCCTCGCGAGAAAAGGCTACGTGCCGGATGAGAAAATCCGTCCGCTGACGGCTGTCGATGCAGCTGCGGCAGAGTAATAATCGTGATAAAATAAGAAACAACATATAGAGTCTTTAGGAGGAAGTGAGAGACTATGTCATTCAATCTTGGTACAGGAGCGGTGATTGCGGTACTTTGCGTAATCGTGTTCATGGCGCTCAGAAGCACCATCAGGAATTTCAGAAATGAAATCAAGGGCGGCGGCTGCAGCGCGTGCGGAGACAGTGGGACATGCCCGCACTGTGCGAAGACCGGCGCAAGCGTCTGCCACTGCTCAGAGAACGAGCACAAGACTGGCGCGCCAGCATAAGCGTAAAAATAAAATCCCATTTCCTTAATAATGAAAAAAAGAGGCTGTTGCAGCTGGCGAAATTTCGTTGCTGCTGTGCAGCCTCTTCTTTTGTGTCGCGAAAAAATTTTTTCACGCGCATTTTCCAAGCATATAAAACTTAAACAGCTTAACGCCAACCCTCTCCGCCCCTGCGGGGCACCTCCCCCAGAGTGGGAGGCATAGGATGATAGGCTTTAAGCGCTAAAGCTTGACGATTGAATAAAGTATTTTATGCTTTCGTTATTCGATTATTTAGCTAGAATTAAGTATATCACGCTTTTATGTGTAAATTATTAGCTAATGTAAATAATATCAGCGTCTGTAACGCCAGCCTCCCCAATGGGGGGCAAACATGCCAGTGGCATGTTTGCGCGAGCGAATGCGAGGCGGATAAGCAGACACTTGCCGCTTTAGCGGCTTAGTGGTCGCTTATGCCGCTTGCGGCTGAGGGTAGGTATCAGACATAAAATATTTTTCGCAACATATAAAAACGGGCAAAGAAAAAGACGATTCGCGAAATCGTCTTTTTCTTTGCCCGTTTTCATTTCGGATTGCTTTTCGTGAGCCATAAGCATTCGCCTCATTGATACCCGTGCGCCTCGAGCGCTTTCAAGAGGTCGTCTGCCTCTCCCGCGTTGAGCCTGTCCGCCGTTTGCGCGTCGCTGTAGGCACTCGCATAATCCCCCAGCATGAAGTAATCCCATCCACGGTCATAATATGTGCGCGCCGTTGGCTCCAGTCTGATTGCCTCCATGTGGTCCGCCAACGCGCTCTCGTATTCAGCCTCGTCGTAATAGGCATTCCCGCGATTGAGATAGGCGGTCGCATAGTTTGCATCCAAGCGGATGGCCTCCGTGTAATCTTGGATGGCCTGCTCATACTGGTTCAAATCCCGATATGAATTTCCACGATTGTTATACGCCGTCGCGTAGCTCGGCTTTAAGCGAATCGCTTCTGTGTAATCAAGAACGGCTCTCTTGAATTGCTGTGTTTCATTGTAGGCGATGCCGCGATTATAATACGCAGTCGCGTCGTTCGCATTCAAACGAATCGCTTCGGTGTAATCTGTTATGGCCTTCTCGTATTGCTGTAAATTTTTATAAGCGTTTCCGCGATTGTTGTACGCATCCGCATAGTTTGGGTCCAAGCGAATCGTTTCGGTGTAATCACGGACGGCCTTCTCAAATTGATTCAAATCATAATATGCGAGACCGCGATTGTAATATGCGTTCGCGCTTGTCGGCTCAAGACGGATGGTTTCCGTGAAATCCATGATGGCCTTCGCATACTGTTTCAATTTATAATATACGCCGCCGCGATTATTGTACGCATAGGTGTACGTCGGGTCCAAGCGGATGGCCTTCGTGTAACATTGAATCGCTTCTTGATAACGCGCTGGCTCTGCTGTCTGCGCATCATAGCCGCGATTATACCAATCGTCCGCCGTCAAAGTCTCGTGACGCTCGTCGTCCGTGGCGTACGAACTGTCCGCAGAGACGATGGGCGTTGGCAAAGCAATATAAGAAAGCGGCGTCGCCGTGCCGAGGCCAATGAAGAGCGACAGCGCGAGCGGCAAAATTGATGTTTTGCTTTTCATGGTGCTTTCCCTTATCCTCTCAGTCCGAGGTTTATGAGGAACGCGATGGAGACAATCCACATGATGATGCTGATGTCGCTGAATTTGCCCTTGATGATTTTCATGATGGTGTAGCTCACAAAGCCGAATGCGAAGCCATTCGCGATGCTGCTCGTCATCGGCATCATGATGATGGTGAGGAACGCGGGCAGCGCCTCGTCGAAGTCGCTGAAGTTGATGTCGCCGATGCTGCTCATCATGAGGAGACCGACGATGATGAGCGACGGCGACGTCGCGAATGCAGGCACGAGGCCGATGAGCGGTGCGAACACGAGCGAGACGATGAAGAGGAGCGACACGGTCACGGCAGTGAGGCCCGTGCGGCCGCCCTCGGCGATGCCCGATGCGCTTTCTATGTATGAGCCGACGGTCGATGTGCCGAAAATCGCGCTGAGCATCGTGCCGATGGAGTCAATCGTGAGCGCTTTGTCGATGTTCTCGATGTCGCCGTTCTTGTTGACCATGCCGGCTTTCGTCGTGAGGCCGATGAGCGTGCCGATATTGTCGAATAGCTCGACGACGGTGAACGTGAAGACGATGGAGAATATGCCGAACTCCCACGCGCCCTTGAGGTCAAATGCCCAGAACGTCTCGCCGACGGACGGGAATGAGAGGCTCATGACGTCGCCGATGGAGTGCGGCACAGGGGAGAGACCGAGCGCCATGCTGATGATAGTGACGGCGAATATGCCGATGAGGATGCTGCCGCGCACGCCGCGCGCCATGAGGCCGCCCGTGAGCAAGAGACCGAATATCGACAGCAGCACCGTTGGCTCTGTCACGTGGCCGAGCGTCAGATACGTTGCCTTGTCGGCGATGATGATGCCCGTGCCCTTGAGGCCGATGAACGAAATGAAGAGGCCGATGCCGACGCCGATGGCCTTTTTGAGGTTTATCGGCACGGCGCGGATGATGGCCTGACGAATGCCGCCGAGCGTCAGAATGAAGAAGAAGACGCCCGAGATGAACACGGCGCCGAGCGCGACCTGCCAAGGCAGATGAAGCGTGCCGACGACATAGAACGTGAAGAACGCGTTGAGACCCATGGACGGCGCGAGCGCGACGGGGTAATTCGCGACGATGCCCATGAGAGCCGTCGTGATGGCCGCTGTGAATATCGTTGCGGCGACGGCGGCTTCCTTAGGTATGCCCGCCGCCGAGAGGATGTTTGGATTGACGAAAAGAATGTAGGCGAGCGATATGAACGTCGTGAGGCCCGCGAGGAGCTCCGTGCGGACGGACGTGTTCTTCGCCGTCAGATGGAATATTTTCTCGAAAATCGCGGGGTTAGCAGAATTAGTTGAACTCACAGAATTATTTGCCATGATGTCAAGGTTCCTCCAATTCCTTTGCGCCCTTTGGCGCAACGATGAATTTTTCTATCATGCGGACGGGACGATATGATTCCTTCGCCTTGCGCAGCCCCTCGAGTCCCATGTCCTCTTGGCGATTCACGAACGGCACATCGGCCCACTCGTGCTCGAGGAATGCCTGATTGATTGCGGCATAAGCGCCGCGAACGTCGGGCGATGCCTTCTCGACGTGTATGACGACCGTGTCGTCGTTGAGCATTTCGCCGAACGTGAATGCGACGATGCGTTGGCCGACCTTAAGCGCGCCGCCCTTGAGGCCGAACGATGGGAAATTGTTCAGTATCTCCATGACGGCAGTGCGCTCCGTGCCGATGTACGGGTCGTCGGGCGTTTCGGCGAGGAGCTTTTTGTACCACGTGTTCATGTTGAGCTTGCACTCGGGGACGATGTCGTCCGTTATCGGCAGATACTCGGCATCGGGATAGCTGCGCCAAAACGCGTTGAGGTGGTTTTTCTTCGTGTGATATTTTCGACCAGAGAGATTGATGAGGTCCTGCGTATTATATAGGTAGTCTGCCTCGTTTCGCGAGGAGTCCACCGCATAGTCGCGCCCCGGCAGTGCGAGGTAGACGTCGGCGAGGCTTTTCTCGAGGCCGTACGCGAAAAACGGCTGGCCGACAGACTTCATCCATTTCTCCATCTTTATGGCGGCGGCCGTCATTTTCTCCTCGGGGCCAAACGACGAGAGCACCATGTACCTGCCCTCGAATTTCGCTGTGAGGAAAAGCACGTCGTCCTCTATCGCCCAGTGCATGTCGTAGAGGTCACGCCATATAAAGATGGTCGTGAAATTGAAATGCGAGTTCTCGTAGCGCCTCGCTCGGAAAAATGGGTCGAGTATGGGCTTGTCCTCGAGCTTTAATGCATGAAATTCCATTTGCTGATTGCTTGTCTCCTTTTCAAAAATGCGTTTAGATTGCCTTTAAGTGACTGCCTTCTAAAATATACCCCATTATAGCATGTATTGATTTCTTTTATAAACTAAATTCACAAATTTTTTGTCGCAAATTTTTGAGATTCTTTGAGCTGATGCTTTGCGCTTTTAATGAAAATTTTTATCGCACGCAGGCGGCGAATTGTGTATAATAAATTGTGCAAGATGAGAAATAATGGAGAGAAGGGGGAGAGCCTCATGGAAGATGATAATCAGGTGAGATTTGTCATTGTGACGGGCATGTCGGGCGGCGGCAAGACGCAGGCGTGCCGCTATCTCGAGGACTTGGGATTTTTCTGCGTTGACAATCTGCCGCCTGTTTTTATACCGAAATTCGCGGAGCTCTGCGCGCACTCGGCAGGCCACATCTCAAAGGTCGTGCTCGTCGTCGACACACGAAGCCGTGAGTTTTTCGACACGTTCCAGCACGTGCTCGAGGACATGGACAGGGACGGCGTGAAGTATGAGATGCTTTTCATGGACGCGTCGGACGCCGCCATCATTCGCCGCTACAAGGAGACGCGCCGCCGTCATCCGATGGCTCCTGCCGCGCGCATCTCTGACGGCGTGAAGCGCGAGCGCGAGAGACTCGCGCCGATACGCGAAAAAGCAACGTACATCATCGACACGTCCAATCTCAAGAAGGCCGAGCTCAAAAACAAAATCATTCGTCTTTTCGGCAATCCCGACGGCGTGACGCTCAATATCAACATCGTGTCGTTCGGCTTCAAATTTGGCATGCCGATGGATGCGGACATCGTGCTTGACGTGAGGTTCTTGCCAAATCCGTTCTACGTTGACTCGCTCAAGCACAAGAGCGGCACCGTGCCCGAGGTCGCGGACTACATCGCGCGCTCGCCTGTCACGCAGGAATTCGAGGCGAAGCTCGACGACCTCATCACGTTCCTCATACCGCAGTACATAAAAGAAGGCAAGTCGCAGCTCGTCATAGCGGTTGGCTGCACGGGCGGCATGCATCGCTCCGTCTTCATCGCCAAGCACCTCTTTGACATGCTCGGCGCGCGAGGCTATCAGGCGACGCTCGAGCATCGAGACCTCATGAAGAACGACGTGCAGGAGCACGTGCGCGAGAGCGACTGAGAATCGTGATGCGCTCTTTACAAAGCAACAGAAAAAGCGTATAATACTATTTCGTCGGGGCGTAGCCCAGTTTGGTAGAGCGCTTCCTTGGGGTGGAAGAGGTCGTGGGTTCAAATCCCGTCGCTCCGACCATTTATATGCAAAACAAAGCCGCCGCACATCTTCGCGATGCGCGGCGGCTTTTTGTGTGTGGTGAATCGTTTGTAGTTTTACTTTTGTCCACCTCTTGAGGTGATGGTAGAGTTAGCGTTTATTGAAAACACAGCTTGAAAAGATGAATTAGAATCGATACAATATAAGAAGAAGGCGGGTGCAGTCTCATGAAGCGCGAAGGGCGTCGCAAACAATCACAAGCGGCTACATATACGGAAACAGATTGGACGTATGACAAGCAGGCGAAGGCGGTGCTCGGCAATCGTCAAATACTCGCACCCATCATTAAACGTGTCGCGCCAGAGTTTCACGACGTCAGCCTTGAAGAAATTCAAGACCATTGCATCGATGGCGAGCCGCAAATCGGGACTGTTCCAGTTGCACCCGGCAAAACGAACCGCAAACGTCAGCGCACCACGCAGTATATTCGGGGACGCCAGACGGAGGACAGTGTGATCGGCGAAGGCTGGGTTACATTCGATGTGCTCTTTTACGCAAAGGCGCCGAAGAGTGACGAGCGCATCAAGATTATCATCAACGTTGAGGCACAGCGGAATAACCCGAAATATAATTTGACGCGACGCGCATTCTTTTACATGAGCCGACTGCTTTCATCACAGAAAGAACGCGATTTCGTCGGCGAAAACTACGATGGCATCTGCAAAGTCTATACGATTTGGCTTTGCTTCTATCTGCCAAAAGGCAAGAAGAGCTCCATCACGCACTACGAGCCAAATGAGATTTGCGACGTCGGTGATTATCACGACAACAAGGAAAATTATGATTTGTTTAACATTACTGTCATTCATATCGGAAATGACGAAAAAACAGACACGTTGTTGAAATTCTTGCATCTCGTGTTCATGTCAAGACTCAGCGAGAGAGAACGCGAGGAACGTCTGCAAAAAGATTTTGGAATGAAATTGTGGGACGAGACGAGAGAGGGGTTGAATGTCATGTGCAATTTGAGCCAAGGATTGAAGGATGAAGAGAAAAAAGATACGATTCTGCGCTTATTGAAAAATGGCAAGGGAATTGACATCATGGCAGCAGCGACAGGATGGACAATCGAGCGCGTCCAAGACTATTTGAAGTCGCAAAACCTTCAGCCAGCACAATAATGCGGTTTGTTGGTGAGAACGATGCAGATTTTAGAGAAGATACTGTCTAGAAAATTTGAAACAAATGTTGAGCCAATAAGGGTCGTAATTTGAGTTAATACAAAATATTTCTATGCAAAACAAAGCCGCCGCACATCTTCGCGATGCGCGGCGGCTTTTTGCGTGTTGTTTTATTTTTTGATGGTTGCCAGTAGCTCAGACGATTCAGATGGCGCAGTTGATTTTTTCTCTGGGTATTCTTTTTCCATGAAGTCTTTTGGATTGATGCGCAGTCTGCTCGTGAGGGCGAGGAGACCCATATCCTCGAGCACGGACGAGATGGTGATGGACGGGTCTTTCGAGAGATCGACCTCATACGGCTCGTCGATGAGCTGATAGCGGTCCGTTGCGAATACGAGTATGCGCGGGTGCGTCGTTTTGCCGTACTCGGCGCTTTTGACGATGGCGAATCCTGCGCTTGTCTCGAGCGTGCTCGCCACGGGGTATATGGCTATTTGGTCGAAGAACGACTCCAAAAGCTCTGGATTGAACTGGCCACGCGAGAGACGCGTCATGATTTTGTAAGCGATGTGAGGCTTGTACGCGACTTTGTAGCTTCTCTCCGATGTGAGCGCATCGTAGACGTCGGCTATTGCCACGATTTCAGCGAGCGGCGAGAGGCTGTCGCCCGAGTCACGCATCGGATAGCCTGAGCCGTTGAGCCTTTTGTGATGCTGGAGCGCCACGGCGGCGAGCTGCTCGCGCGCGGGGTCGTCCCACGTCATCATCTGGCTCCAGCCTGCCATCGGATGAAGCTTTATCGTCGCGAATTCCTCGTCCGTGAGCTTGCCCGGCTTGTTGAGTATCTCGGGCGGCACGACGAGCTTGCCGAGGTCGTGCAGGAGTCCGCTCCTCACGAGCAGGGCGAGCCGCGCGCGATCGTAGCCCGCGATTTTGCCGATGATGCCTGAGATGATGGCGACGTCGATGCTGTGCATGAACGTGTACGGGTCGTGCGTCCTTAAGTCTCTCAGCGCCTTGAGGTTGTTCTCGTTGTCAAGCGCCTCGTTGAACAAGCGATGAATAGGGCCATCGATGAGTGATGGGTTGAGGAGCTGGACATCGGTGAGATTTTTGAGCTTCTTGCTCACGATGGCGAGTCCTGCCGTCTTCGCCTCCGACAGCGCCGTGCCCGCCGATACGATGGAGTTTTGGTCGTATTCGCCGTCCGTGAAAATCTCGACGGATGTCACGCCCATCTCGGCAAGCTGGTTGATGTAGAGACGCGTGAGTTCGGTGCCAGTCCGCAGATGAACGATGCCACGCGCAGTGAGCACGTCGCGCGCGAGTATCATGCCCGGCGCCACGTCTTTCAAAGGCACCTCCTTCATCGCTCATCATCTCCTTTGCTTATCGTTTCCTTGATACATTAATACAATATACACGGCAAAAACGGCAATGCACAGCGATACGCTGCGGAAAAAATTCTGGGACTTCGCCAATTTCATGAATCAAAAAATTTCGGCTTTTGATTTATGATTTGATTTCAATTTATGCGAGGACTTTCTGCGAAGCCTCGTGCCTTGGATGCTTTCTGACGATTTCTATTGCCTTCGTGATTTCCTCGATGACGCGCGTCGCGTAGGCGATATCCATGCCGTCGAGCTTCGCGTAGATATTGCCCTGATGCGTCGAGACATACTTCGGCGGAAGATTGTTGAGCGCGATGCAGGCGATGTCCATGCGGCACTGGTCGCAGCGGCAGCAGTCGGGGTACTGCTGGAGCACGGAGCCGATTTTCTGACTTACGATGTCTTCCATAAAATTTCGGATTTCCACTTATGTGCCTTCTTTCTTTTTGTGAAGCTGTTTTGAAATTTGTGAAGCATTTTGAAGCGTATAAAAGCTCATAAAATAAATTTCTTCAATTATAGCATAGTGAAGTCACAAAAGAAAAGGAAAAATCATTTGACAATAAAAGCTTGTGTCGCTATAATAGTTCGAGTGATAAATCTGTTATCTATGCGATTCATATATCGGGACTTTTTAAGGAGGTGTACCCCTGATGGCAGTACCAAAGCGCAAAACATCGAAAGCACGCCGTGACAAGCGCCGTGCGAATTGGAAACTGACTGAGCCGGGCTATGTTCTTTGCCCGCAGTGCCACGAGCCAAGACTCCCACATCATGTCTGCATGGAGTGTGGCTACTACGATGGCAAAGAAGTTATCGCACAAGGTGAATAAGATTTGATTTGAGGGGAGCGGGCTTAAGACCTGCTCCTTTTTGCTTTTTTCTTGCAATTTTAATTAAATGCCCTTATAATATTTTGATGCGTTTTTTGTTTTCGGTTTATTTTTATGAGGGCTTTCCATAAAGTTCTTTTATAAAATTGTGTTGTTCATAGAAACGGCACGGTGAGGAAGGTAACGAGAGATGAAAATTGCAGTGGATGCAATGGGCGGCGATTACGCGCCACGCGAAATCGTGGATGGCTGCGTGAGAGCCGCCAAGGAACTTGCCGACTGCGAGATCGTGCTCGTCGGAGACGAGGCGAAGATAAAAGCGGAACTCAAAAGGTGGAATGGCTGGGAGAAACTTCCCATCACTATTCATCACTGCACAGAGGTCATAGAGATGGGCGAGCACCCCGCTGACGCCGTGCGCCAGAAAAAGGACTCATCCGTCGTCGTCGCGACGCGGCTCGTGCGCGAGGGCAAATGCGACGCCGTGTTCTCCGCGGGCTCGACGGGCGCGGCTGTCACGGCGGCGCAGCTCATACTGAAGCGCATAAAGGGCATAAAACGCCCGACCATAGCGACGCCGATACCGACGCCGCGCGGTGTGACGCTCCTCATGGACTCGGGCGCGAATGTCGACTCAAAGCCGATACATCTCCTTCAAGGCGCGCTCATGGGCTCGATATACTCGGAGCTCGTGTTCGGCAAGAAGGAGCCGAAGGTCGGCCTCGTCAACATCGGCGAGGAGGAGACGAAAGGCGACGAGCTGGCGCGCACGACGTATCCGCTCATGAAGAAGATGACGACGATAAAGTTTGCGGGCAACGCCGAAGGCCGCGACATCCCCGAGGGCAATTTCGACGTCGTCGTCTGTGATGGCTTCGTCGGCAACGCATTGCTGAAATTCGGCGAGGGACTCGCGAAGATGTTTTACAAGCTCGTCAAGGACGGCGTCAAAGAAGCAGGTATCATCGCGAAGCTCGGCGCGCTCCTCTTGATGCCGACGCTCAAAAAAATCGGCAAGCGCGTCGATGTGACGGAGTACGGCGGCGCGCCGCTCCTCGGCGTGAATGGTTGCTGCATCATCGGCCACGGCTCGTCGAAGGCGAAGTCGATTTTCAGCGCGATACGCGTCTCGAATGAGTTCGCGAAGAGCAAGGTGCTTGACCGCATAAAGGAAGCGACGGTCAAGGAAGAAATGCTCCAAAATCTCGATGAGATTTAATGATTGAAGCGGCTGAAATGATCAGCGTTTCATTAAGTCATTACGTTTTTGCTTGCCATATATCGCAAAGTTGATATAATGAATATTGGCATTTAATAATGTTTCTGCTTTTTATTTTGCAATAATAACAATACGCATGAAATGAGGATTGACAATGTTTGAAGAGAACCCGATTTGCCGAATGCTGAACATCAAGTATCCGATTTTCCAAGGCGGCATGGCGTGGCTCGGCACTGCTGAGCTCGCGTCGGCTGTGTCGAACGCAGGCGGCCTTGGCATCATCGGTGCCGGCCACATGCCGCCAGATGTGCTTCGCGCGGAGATACAGAAGACGAAGGCGGGGACGGACAAGCCTTTCGGCGTGAACATCATGCTGATGTCGCCATTCGTCAAGGAAGTCATGCAGGTGGTCGTCGAGGAGCGTGTGCCAGTCGTGACGACGGGCGCGGGCAACCCCGGCGAGTACATACCTGCTCTCAAGGAAATCGGCACGAAGGTCATCCCTGTCGTCGCATCTGTCGCGCTCGCGAAGCGCCTCGTGCGCACGGGCGTCGATGCCGTCATCGCTGAGGGCATGGAGTCGGGCGGCCACATCGGCGAGCTCACGACGATGGCGCTCGTGCCGCAGGTCGTCGACGCTGTCGATGTGCCTGTCATCGCGGCGGGCGGCATCGGTGATGCGCGCGGTGTCGTCGCGGCGTTCGCGCTCGGTGCTCACGCCGTACAGATGGGCTCGCGCTTCGTCCTTTCGAAGGAGTGTATCGCTCACGAGAACTACAAGGACCTCGTGCTGAAGGCGCGCGATCGCTCGACGGTCGTCACGGGCCGCGCGACGGGTCATCCAGCCCGCGTGCTCCAGAACAAGCTCTCCCGTCATTATCTCGACCGCGAGAGCCACGGCGCTCCAATCGAGGAGCTCGAGAAGCTCGGCATCGGCACGCTTCGTCTCGCGGCGCGCGAGGGCGACGTGAAGAACGGCTCCGTCATGATCGGCCAGATTTCGGGCATGCTCTCCGACATAAAGCCTGTGAGCGACATCATACAGAGCATTGTGAAAGACCTTGAGCCTGTGATTGAGTCGGCAAAGGCCAATCTGAAATAATAATTAATAATATTGATAACATATATTAAAAGGAGGATTGCCTCCAATGGGTAAACTTGCATTTGTATTCCCAGGTCAGGGCGCTCAGGCCGTTGGCATGGGAAAAGAGTTTTATGACAATTACGATGTGGCAAAGCGCCTTTTCAAGGAAGCAGACGAGGCGCTTGGGTACAGCATCAGCGACATGTGCTTCAATGGCCCCTTTGAGAGCCTCGTGCTCACGGCCAATACACAGCCTGCTATCCTCACGGTGAGCGTCATAGCGGCTGAGGTGCTGAAGGAGCACGGCATAGAGCCGGAGCTCGCGGGCGGTCATAGCCTCGGCGAGTATTCCGCGCTCGTCGTGGCAGGCTCGATAGATTTTGCTGACGCAGTGCTTTTGGTGCACAAGCGCGGCATGTTCATGCAGGAGGCCGTGCCCGTAGGCGAAGGCGCAATGGCGGCCGTGCTCGGCATGGAGCGCGACAAGATTGTCGAAATTTGCGAAGAGGTCTCAGGCCGCTCTGCTGGTCATCGCTCGCTCGTCGAGGCCGTCAACTTCAACTGCCCAGGGCAGACGGTCATCGCGGGCACGACTGAGGGCGTGAAGCTCGCGGTCGATGCGCTCTCCGAGGCCGGCGCGAAAAAGGCTGTCATGTTGCCTGTGAGTGCCCCATTCCACAGCGCGCTCATGGAGCCAGCGGCGAGGAAACTCGCGGCGGAGATGGAAAATGTCGAGATACGCGACGCGAAGATTCCTGTTGCGTCGAATTTCACGGGCGAACTCGAGACGAGCGCGGCCGACATAAAAAAGAATCTGATTTCCCAAGCGGATCATGCCGTGAAGTGGGAGGACTGCGTGGCAGCCATGGCGAAGGGCGGTGCAACTCACTTCGTCGAGGCTGGCCCCGGAAAGACGCTCACGGGATTCAACAGGAGAATAGACCGCAAGCTCAAGAACATGAATGTCGAAAATATGGCAACACTTCAAAAAACGCTTGACAGTTTGAAGGAGGTTAGCTAATATGCTTTTAGAAGGAAAATGCGCGCTTGTCACGGGAGCATCCCGCGGCATAGGCAAAGCCATCGCCATTGCGCTCGCGAAGGAGGGCGCGAAGGTCGCCATCAACTACGCGGGCAGCACGGAGAAGGCCGAGGCTGTGAAGAAGGAGATTGAGGCGGCGGGCGGCACGGCGATACTGGCACAGACAGATGTGGCAGACGCGGAGCTCGTTCAGGCGATGGTCAAGAGCGTCTACGAGACGTTCGGCAAGATAGACATACTCGTCAATAATGCCGGCATCACTCGCGATGGTCTCCTCATGCGCATGAAGCCCGAGGATTTCGACGCTGTCATCAGCACAAATCTCAAGGGCGTCTTCAACGTGACGAAGTCGGCATCGCGCTTCATGATGAAAAAACGCTATGGCCGCATCATCAACATGGCGTCAGTCGTCGGGCTCATCGGCAACGCAGGGCAGACGAACTATGCGGCGGCAAAGGCGGGCGTCATCGGCTTCACGAAGTCGTGCGCAAAGGAACTCGCGTCGCGTGGCATCACGGTGAATGCCGTGGCGCCGGGGTGCATCGACACGGACATGACGGCGGTCCTCAGCGACGAGATAAAGGCGGAGATGCTGAAAAACATTCCGCTTGCGCGCATGGGCACGCCGGAGGATGTTGCGAAGGCAGTGCTTTTCCTCGCGTCGGACGAGTCGGCCTACATCACGGGTCAGGTTCTGAACGTCGACGGCGGCATGGTCATGTAAATCGTCTGAAAGGCTTTCAGCTTTTTTAGATAATTATTTGTTAGATTTCCAACAGGTTGCGTCATATATTGATTGTTCGGCCTTTTTGGTGATTTATAATTCATTAAGAAACTTATTACTTGGGAGGAGGTGAACGACATGTCAGAGACTTTTGAAAAAGTTCGTGACATCGTGGTTGAGCAGCTGGGTGTTGAGGCTGATGAGGTGACGATTGATTCCACCTTCATTGATGATTTGGGCGCTGACTCATTGGACATTGTTGAGCTCATCATGGCATTCGAGGAAGAGTTCGGCATTGAGATCCCGGACGAGGCAGCTGAGAAGATTAAGACGGTGCAGGATGTTGTGACTTACATTGACCAGAACCAGGGCAAGTAATGCCTCTTTGCTCCGAGAAGTCAATAGTCCTTCCTTGATGATAAGCCCCGTGATGACCTCACGGGGCTTTCTAAGGGATGGACTTTTTGTGAATCTATAGTGACAGCAGATGCGCCATCGTCGTGCGCCTGTTGTCCCTTTTACATACTGAAAACATTGATTGAAATTGATTGAATATGTAATCATCGTTTCCCTAAATCGTTTTTGAATGGAGGAGCTACGTTTGAAGCTTCCAGAGCTAAAGATAGGCAAGAGGACAGCGAGAGTGCCTATCGTGCAGGGCGGCATGGCAATCCGCCTGTCTACGGCGCGGCTCGCAGCGGCTGTCGCGAACGAGGGCGGCATCGGCCTCATAGCGGCGTCGGGCATGACAGACAATGAGCTTCGCTATGAGATACGCCTCGCGCGCTCTCTCACGAAGGGCGTCATCGGCATAAATATAATGGTTGCGGCAAAGAGGTTCGCGAACATCGTCAAGACGGCCATAGACGAGGGCATCGACCTCGTCGTGGCGGGCGCGGGATTTTCGCGTGACATGTTCGGGCTCGGCCGCGAGTCGGGCACGCCTATCGTGCCAATCGTGTCGTCGGTGAAGCTCGCGAAAATATCACAGAGGCTTGGTGCCACGGCCATCGTCGTCGAGGGCAAGGAGGCGGGCGGCCATCTCGGCACGTCCACCTCGGTGCGTGACCTCATCCCTGACATTCGTGCCGCCGTGGATATACCTGTCATCGCGGCGGGCGGCGTGCTTCATGGCCAGGACATAGCGGACCTCATAAAGATGGGCGCGAACGGCGTCCAGATGGGCTCGCGTTTCGCGTCGAGCAAGGAAGCCAACAGCGCTCCTATGCTCAAAGAATTTTATCTCAAATCGAAGCCGGAGGATATCGTCGTCATACACAGCCCTGTCGGGCTTCCAGGCCGCGCCGTGAGAAATCCTTTCGCTGAGCGCATCATGAAAGGCAACGTGCCGCCGACGCGCTGCGACAACTGCCTCAAGCAGTGCAGGCACAATTTCTGCATCATTCGCTCGCTCATACGCGCGCAGCAGGGTGATGTGGACACGGGCCTCGTGTTCACAGGCGAGTACATATCGCGAATAAATAAGATTCTTTCCGTCAAGGAGATTTTCAGCTATCTCCTCAAAGAGGTTGACGAGGCAAAATAAATCGTCAGCATGTTTTGCTGACCGTTTGATTTTTATTTAGGTAGGTGTTTTTATTTGAAAAACCGTGTTGTGATAACGGGCATAGGCGTCATTTCCCCAATCGGCATCGGCAAGGATGTGTTCTGGGATGCGCTGATGGCCGGAAAAAACGGCATTGACAAGATAACGCGCTTCGACGCGACGGAATACGACTGCAAAATCGCGGGCGAGGTGCAGAACTTCGAGCCGACGGACTACATCGACAAGAAGGAAACGAAGCGCATGGACCGCTATGCGCAGTTTGCGCTCGCGGCGTCGAAGATGGCGATAGAGGATGCGGCGCTCGACCTCTCGAAGGAAGACCATGACCGCATCGGCACGTACATCGGCGCCGGCATCGGCGGCATCGAGACGATGAATGCGCAGTACAAGAAGCTGTTTGACAAGGGTCCTCATTTCATCAGCCCGTTCTTCATCCCCATGATGATTGCGAATATGGCATCGGCTCATACGTCGATTGCGTTTGACCTGCACGGCCCGCTCAGCTGCAACGTGACGGCTTGTGCGACGGGCTCGAACTGCATCGGCGATGCCATGCGCGTGCTGCAGGACGGCTACGCTGACGTCATGATTGCGGGCGGCACGGAGTCGTCGATTTCCGAGGCCGCAGTCGCGGGATTTACGCGCATGAAGGCGCTCTGCGTCGACCACAATGACGACCCGGCGCATGCGTCACGTCCTTTCTCTAAGGGCAGGAGTGGCTTCGTCATGGGTGAGGGCGCGGGCATCATCGTGCTTGAGACGCTCGAGCACGCGAAGGCACGCGGAGCGCATATCTATGCTGAGCTCGCGGGCTATGGCTCGAATGCCGACGCATATCACATCACGAGCCCAGCGCCGCATGGCGTCTATCAGGCGAAGTGCATGCAGCTCGCGATAGAGGACGCGGGACTCACGCCGGACGACATCGACTACGTCAACGCGCATGGCACGTCGACGCACATGAACGACCTCGGCGAGACAGAGGCATGCAAGACGGTATTCGGCGAGCGCGCGAAGGACGTGCCCGTGAGCTCGATAAAGTCGATGACGGGTCATCTCCTCGGCGCTGCAGGCGGCGTGGAGTGCATAGCGGCAACGCTGGCCGTCGTGAATGACATGCTGCCTCCGACGATAAACTATACGGAAGTGGACGCAGAGGAAGGTCTTGACCTCGACTACGTCCCGAACAAGTCACGTGCGCACAAAGTTCGCGCGGCTATTTCTAATAATTTTGGATTTGGCGGGCACAATGCGTGCCTCGTCGTGAAGAAATTTGCGGAGTGACAACAAATGGCGAATGCAAGGAATATTTCCGCGGCGCGGAGAATTGCCCTTGATGAGCTCTCATCGCGACTTGGTATTTCCTTTAGGAACATGTCGCTTCTTGATCAGGCTCTGACGCATACATCGTATGCGAATGAGTCACATAGCAGGAATGTCGTGCACAACGAGCGCCTTGAGTTTTTGGGCGACGCTGTGCTCGAGCTCGCAACGAGCACATATCTTTTCCTGCATTTTCCTGAACTGCCCGAAGGTGATATGACGAAGGCGCGCGCATCCGTTGTGTGCGAGGCGGCGCTTTATCGTCGGGCGGCTGAGGTGAATCTAGGCAATTATCTCTTATTGGGCCACGGCGAAAAGCTGACGGGCGGCGACAAGAGGCCGTCGATACTCGCTGACGCTTTTGAGGCCGTCATAGGCGCAATATATCTCGACCAAGGCTGGCTCAAAGCGTCGGAGTATGTCATCAATCAGCTTCGCGAAGAGCTCATCGAAGTGGAGCATGGCGAGGCCATAAAGGACTACAAGACGATGCTGCAGGAGGTCATACAGCGCCATCAGGGGCAGCATATCGTGTATGAGCTCTTGTCGGCAACGGGGCCAGACCATGCGAAGGTGTTCAACGTCGTCGTGCGCATCAATGGCATAGCGCGCGGTGTCGGCAAGGGCCGCAGCAAGAAAATGGCAGAGCAGCATGCGGCAAAAGCTGCGCTCGAGAATATGAACGCGAAAGACAAATAAAAATTTGACTTTTTGATATTTAAGATGTATGATAGCGTTAGCACTCAGGATATGAGAGTGCTAACGCTTTTTTGTTGCGCGCGAGCTTGCATGATACGAAATTATGCGTGGCGCATTGCAAGCGTTTTGTTTTTGGCGTTGATTTCTAAAAAAGTCATTCAAACATTATAAAAATTTTCAAAAGGAAGAAGAGGTACTGCAATGGCAAAGGAAACACATGAATTTCAGGCTGAGACGAAAAAGCTGCTCGATCTGATGGTAAACTCCATTTACACGAACCACGAGATTTTTTTGAGAGAACTCATTTCGAACGCGTCAGACGCGATTGACAAGCTGCATTTTGCGTCGCTCACCGACCATGACATCCTCGGCGGTGATGAGGACTATGAGATTTTCCTCGTGCCGGACAAGGACAGCCACACGCTCACGATATCCGACAACGGCATCGGCATGACGCGCCAAGAGGTCATTGACGACATCGGCACGATTGCGAAGTCGGGCACGAAGGCGTTCCTCGAGAAGCTCAAAGAGGCGAAGGAGAACAGCGAGTCCGTCACGGACAAGGACATGATTGGCCAGTTCGGCGTCGGCTTTTATTCGGCGTTCATGGTCGCCGACAAGGTCGTCATTCAGACGCGCAAGGCTGGCGAGGACGGCGCGACGCGTTGGGAGTCAGACGGCTCGGGCTCGTACACGATTGACGATTGCGACAAGGAGAAGCGCGGCACGACGATCACGCTCTACCTCAAAAAAGAATTCTATGGCGACGAAGCCGAGGAGAATTTCCTCGACGAGCATCACATCGAGCATGTCGTGAGGAAATATTCGGACTATGTGCGCTACCCGATAAAGATGAATTTCGAGACAGAGGAGATACCGCGTGACAAGGACGGCAAGCCGATAAAGGACGCAAAACCTGAGAAGAAGGTCGAGCTGCGTACGCTGAACTCGATGAAGCCGCTTTGGACGAGGAGCAAAAACGACATCACGGCTGACGAGTACAATGAATTCTACAAAAATCAGTTCCATGAGTGGGAAGACCCGATGTACACGTTCCACATCAATGGCGAGGGCACGGTCGAGTACACGGCACTCATGTACATTCCGACGAAGGCACCGTTCAATCTCTATCATGCGGACTTCGAGCCGGGTCTCCAGCTTTATTCGAGGCATGTCTTCATCATGGACAAATGCAAGGACCTCCTGCCCGATTATCTGCGCTTCGTGAAGGGCCTCGTCGATTCGCCGGATCTCTCGCTCAACATTTCACGTGAGCTTTTGCAGCAGAGCCGCGAGCTCAAGGTCATTGGCAAGAACCTCGCCAATACGATTCTCAAAAAACTCGCGAAAGTGCTCAAAGACGATCGCGAGGCGTATGAGAAATTCTGGGCGGAGTTCGGCAAGTCGCTGAAGATTGGCATATACGGCACCATTTACACGGGCGGCGACGCGAAGGATAAGCTCAAGGACCTCATTCTCTTCTATTCGTCGAAGGAGAAGAAGCTCGTCACGCTCAAGGAATACAAGGAGCGCATGCCAGAGGCGCAGAAGAAGATTTACTACGCAACGGGCAAAGACACGGGCGTCATTGATGAGCTGCCGCAGATGGAAGCGCTGAAGTCGCGCGGATTTGAGGTGCTCTATTTCACTGACCCTGTCGACGAGTTCACGATAGAGGCATTGCACGACTACGACGGCACGGAGTTCCAGTCCGTCAGCAAGGGCGACCTGGGCCTCGACGACGCGGAGTCAGCCGAGGAGAAGAAAGAGACGGAGAAGGTGCAGAAGGAGAGCACTGACCTTCTCAAGGACATCAAGGAAGCGCTCGGCGACAAGGTGGCCGAGGTCAAGATTTCGAGCCGTCTCAAATCGAGCGCGGTGTGCCTCGTTGCGGACCAGTATGGCCCGTCGCTTTCCATGGAGCAAAATCTGTCCGACATGGATAATCCGATGTTCAAGGCGAAGCGCATACTCGAAATCAACCCGCACCACGAGCTTTTCGCGAAGCTTAATGAGGTGCACGACGCGGGCAAGGACAGCAGCGAGTTCAAGGACTACTGCGACATGCTCTACACGCAGGCACTCTTGATAGAGGGCATACTGCCGGACGACCCCGTCGCCTTCGCGAATAAAGTGGCAAAACTGATGGCAAAATAAGAAAAACGGAAAATCATACGCAGAAAACAAGTAAAAACACGTCAATAACAAAAGAATTTCAAAAATGCTCAAGCGGTGCTATGCCTTATGTAGTGCCGCTTTTAGCGTTTTTAAAATAAAAATTCAAAAAAACTTCGAAAATCTTTTAAAAAAAGCGTTGACATTTTTGGATGCATTTGCTATTATATACAAGCTGACTCACGGAGCTACGGCAGACGAAAGAAAGCCAAGGCGATGTGATGAAGCGAAAGGCGCACCTTGAAAACTGAACAATGCAGAAAGATGTAACACCTTAACTTAAGGTAAAGCCAGATGTGCGGTTAAAGGTAGTTGAGATGCGGAAGTAGCTCAGTGGTAGAGCACCACCTTGCCAAGGTGGGGGTCGCGGGTTCGAGTCCCGTTTTCCGCTCCATTATTTTTGACCTAAATTAATTTCTTTAATTGATTTCAGGAGCCAATCAAGGCGCTTCATATACCATGGAGAGTTTGATCCTGGCTCAGGACGAACGCTGGCGGCGTGCTTAACACATGCAAGTCGAACGAGGCCGATGAA
>OMWN01000004.1 GCA_900314765.1 uncultured Selenomonadales bacterium
AAACGCATCATCTATGAGTCTGAATTCCTTTATCGCCTCGAGCATCCTTTGCCGCTCATCTTTATCCATATTGACGTCTCGCCTCCTCTTGAAGGAAACGCTGATTAATTGAAGTAGGAGTATTGACGAGAGATTTTTCCGCATAGCAAGGAGAGGCGAAGAAGCGTAGTGGGGCTACGCTGATGAGCATCGACGACGCTAGGCGAAAAAAGGTCCGTCAAGACGACTGCTGAAATAATCATCGTTTCCTTTATTTTACAATGAAATGTTACACCTTTCAAGATGTTCTATATGAAATCCACTATATCCATAATTCAACACTGCTGCCTGCTTCATACAAAAATCCTGCATCATCGCAAAATCTGCACAAAAAAATAGCCCTCGACGCGATGCCGGCGCAAAGAACTGAAATACCAGCAACGAGGGTGCGATCCATCGAATGCGTCCACTCGATAGTCCCCGCCCAGCGAGAGCACGAAAACAATGAATGAAACATTGGAAAAGTGATGCAATTCATAAACATCGCTTATCTATTTATTAATCTTATCAACTCGGATGAACCTTGTCAAGATTGTTTTTATTTTGTCAGACTAATCGAATGTGATTTGCTTTGCCTGCATCCACTAATTTTGCGCATAAAAAATCCCCCGAAATTCCGCTCTCGGGGGCTGCCCACTGGCAGAGAAACACAGGATGCGAGTACTGGGTTTCTAAAAAGTATATGAGCAATGCTTCGCTAAGGAGCTGAAACCTTAGCGAAAAATGATAACCAAACGTGAGGCCAAGTGAACCATCGCGGCGAGAAGAAAACGAGCATCAAAAAAGCTCTTCCCATCTATGGAAAGAGCCATCAAAATACAAAATCAGTATCGACGCTCATCCCATTCCTCGCGGGGCGAAGTTGCGGCTTGGCAGATTACTGACTCCAGGTCATCGCTTCATGGCGCCTTCCCGAGAGGACATCCCTCAGTGGCATATCGCCATGTCGCTCGCTGATACAGTGGCGGGACCGTGCTGGCTTTTCCAGCTTGTCTTTTAAGTCATCGACACCTTGCCGAATATTCACTTGAACACATAGAATATACCATGAAAGCGCGCGCGTGTCAACAGGATTTTTTTGTTTTTCTGAAATATTCTGCAATTATACATAATATTCCAAAGCTAAGCACTCGCCACAGAATTTTAATCATACCATTAACCGTAACATCATTCAAAATTCAAAATTCATCAAATCGTCATCCATCGTTTACATTTCATGAAAAAGCGATAAAATAAAAGTTAAGGAACCATTGATTATTTCACTGCTTCAATTAATCAGCGTTTCCTTAATCAATAGAGTTTGCCTCAATACTTTAGGAAATTTTATACATTCAATCGAAAAAATGAGCAAAAAAAATACAATGGCAAGTCAGCCACTGTCGTTAAGTGAAAATAAATATGTTCCGTGGGTTTGCTCCATCGCGATACATGTCATCATATTTGCCGTGCTCGCGGCGGCGGGCGTTTTCACGATGGCGAGCCGCGAGCAGCCATCCACGGCGGAGCGTGTCGTCGATGTCGTGCTCTACGACGCGGACGCAGGCTCCGGCGGTGGTGGCGGCTCGCCCGCGCCGGGGCCACTTGCTGAGGCGAGCGCCATCTCCGCGGCCACCACGCAATCAATCGCCACGCCCGCGCCGCTCGCACAGTCAGCCGCCGCGCCGAGCGTCAGCATGACGGCTGATACCACGCCTGCCACTATGCCCGACATAGTGCTGAATGAGGCAGACGCATCGCAGGAGACAGCGGACGCGGACACGGAGATGGCGGCACAGGGCGCAAATGAATCGCCCGCGACGTCATACGCAGGCGGCGCGTCGAATGGCTCAGCGCAAAGCGGCGCGGTTAATACGGCGCCCGATGGCATAGGCTCTGGCGGCACAGGCGGTGGCTCTGGCGGCGGCAATGGCACGGGCAATGGCACAGGTGACGGCGCGGGAAGTGGCACAGGGCGCGGCGGCGGCGCGGACGGCGATGGCGTCATGGAGCACCCAAAGGAGCCGCCGCATCTATTGAGCGCGGACCCACCCACCTACCCCGCGTCGCTCAGAAGCCGCGGCATCGAGGGCGCAGTCAAACTGCGCCTCATCGTTGGCCGCGACGGCTCCGTCGAGCGAGCAACCATCGTAGAGTCATCGGGCTATGACGAGATGGACAGTGCGGCGGTCGAGGCGGCGTATGGCTACTTCTTTGCGCCCGCGGCAGACGCCACTGGCGAGCTCGTCCGTTGTGCCGTCTCAACAACAATCAGATTCGTGCTGAACTGAATAAGCTGATTGCTGTTAAAAGCGTTCATAAAAGGCAGTCAAACTATAAAACCACACCCCGATTTACGCAAATCAAATTTTATATAATCACGGGAGAGAATCAAATGGACACTATTTCAAGCGCCATCATGTATTTTCAAAAGGGCGGGTTCGTCATGTACATCCTGCTCATTTGTTCGATTTTTGTCGTGCAGATTGCAGTCGAGCGATGGATGTATTTCTCATCGGCGGACACGGGGCGCACATTCGCGGAGAGCTTCGCCAGCCTCGCGGGCGCAGGGCGTTGGAGCGACGCCATTGCCACAGCGAAATCGTCACGCGGCGAGCTGCCACGGCTCATCACCGCCGCCGCGGAGCGCATTCGCACGGGCGACGACCGCATCTCCACGTTCCTCGAGGTGCAGTCGGGCATCGTGCTCGCGCGCTTTCGCCGCCGCCTCTACTACCTCTCCGTCATCGTCACGGCCGCGCCGCTCCTCGGCCTCCTCGGCACCATCAGCGGCATGATTTCGGCGTTCAGCGTATTCAACGTGGAGTCGGGGCACGCGACCGCCATCACGGGCGGTGTCGGCGAGGCGCTCATCGCAACGGCGTTCGGCCTGTGCGTCGCCATCGTCGCGCTTCTCGTACATTCGTACTTCACGCAGCGCGTGGACAGCATCATCACCGACATGGAGCAATGCCTCTCGCTCGTCGAGGGCAGCGCTGACGCAATCAAGGGGGTGGCGCTGTGAGAATTCGCGACAGGCATTTGCTCAGCAAGCCCGAGGTCATGATCATCCCCATGATTGACATCATGTTTTTCCTGCTCGTGTTTTTCATGATGGCGACGCTCTACATGGTCAATCTTCGGACCGTCGACATCAATATGCCGCAGGCGCAAAACGCCGCGCTCAAGACCTCTGCGACGTATCTTGTGACCATCAAAAGCGACGGCAGTCTCTGGCTCGAGGACAAGCCCATCAACGAGCACACGCTCATGCAGCGCGCGCTCGATGATTCGCAGGGGAATCCGAATTTCTCCGTCGTCGTGCGCGGCGATCGCGATGTGGACTACGGCAGAATCATCGCGTTGCTCGACAAATTCAAGGGCATCGGCATCACGCGATTTGGCCTCGCCGCTGAAAATAAGTGACACCGTGCGGTGAAATGATGCCTACTCCCCCGCCTTCAAAAGCGCCTGATAAACATCGCGGCGCGAAATATTCAGACGCTTTGCGGCCTCACGCATCGCGTCTTTTTTGTTGATGCCCTTCGCCATGAGCTCCGCGACGATGACCTCGGGCGTCTCCTTCGACGCGGCCGCGTCCTGCTCCACCTCATCGCCGCTGCTGCCCTCGACGATGATGACAAATTCGCCGCGCTGCTCATTTTCATCGAGCGTGTCGAGCAGCGACTTTATCGTGCCGCGACGGAATTCCTCAAATTTCTTCGTAAGCTCGCGGCACAGCACGGCGCGGCGGTCGCCAAAAGCATCGAGAATGTCGGCAAGCGTTGATTTCAGATGGTGCGGCGCCTCGTAGAAAATCAGCGTCTCGCGATGGGCGCGGACGTCATCGAGCAACTCGCGGCGCTTCGCCTTCGCCTTGACAGGCGGCAGAAACCCGACAAACGAAAACCGCTCCGTCGAAAGCCCCGACGCGATGAGCGCCGTGAGCGCGGCATTGGCGCCGGGCACAGGCACGACGCGAATGCCGTGCGCTATGGCCTCGCGTGCGAGGTCCGCGCCGGGGTCGGAGATGGCGGGCAGCCCCGCGTCTGACACGCAGGCGAGGTCGTGCCCCGTCTCGAGCCAATCGATGAGCTCGAGACCTTTTTCCATTTTGTTGTGCTCGTGATAGCTCGTGAGACGCGTGTGAATATCAAAATGCGTCAAAAGCTCGCGCGTGTGGCGCGTGTCCTCGGCGGCAATCAGCGGCACCTCGCCGAGCACGCGGACAGCGCGGTATGTCATATCCTCGAGATTGCCGATGGGCGTCGCGACAAGGTACAGCGTGCCGCGCTCCGACGTGCTCCTTGGCTTTTTTTCGTCAACCATTTTTATCTCCCATTCCCATTTATTCCCTGTGATTTTCTTGTCTCATTTTATTTGCACTATCTGTATTTTAATGTCCAAAATGTTTGCGTGTCAAATATCCCGAATTTCAAGCAACAAAAAAGCCGCCCTGATTATGGTATGCTCCCTTCTAGGTAGACACGTGAAATAATAAAACGTGTCACCTGGGAGGGAGCATATTTTGTACAAGACAAAAGCAAC
>OMWN01000009.1 GCA_900314765.1 uncultured Selenomonadales bacterium
AGCGTCATAGGCCTTTGCCCCCTTTCAGGGGCTGAGAATTGACCGCCTACCGTTAGGCACGCACCTTCCGCATTGGATTATATCATAATAGCGCGATTATAGAAAGAATATTTATGGGTTTTGTCGATGTCGCATGATTGTGGCGTATTTTTTTGCGCGCGGGCGGGGAAAGTATGCCATCGCGCAAGATGCAAATGAATGTGTATGGTTGCAAAAAGATGGGTGGGGCAACGTGACTAAGCGTATTGAAGAGGGAATTGAGCGAGCCAAGGCTGAGGCACGCCGTGGGTTCGATAGAGAATGTGCTATGCGCATGATTGAAGGCAACTAGCCACTTGATAAGGTGGCAAAATACAGCAAGCTCTCATTAGATGAAGTCCGTGAGAAAATTTTGGTACGCAGCGTCAGGGCGATGATGGAGATGCTCGGCTGTACGAAGGAAAACGCGATGGAGTTGTTGAAAATTCCGTACAAGGATTTTGGCAATGATGGAAGGAACAAAACACGAATGAAGCGAAGGGATGTCGATGTCCCTTCGCTTTTTGCGTTTTGCGCCGTTTTAGTGTCTTAAGCAGTATGGTGGGGGAATGATTTGTAAATCGATTGCCATATCCTCTCGCACATTTTTTTACATTTACTGAACATTGTGCTGTTGTATTTGATATTTTTTCATACTATAATGAAGGCGTACAGGAGAAGAATAGGAAGAGAATGAGCAGAGGAGGAGAAAAGAATGGTGAAGAAGACGAAGATTGTGGCCACGATGGGGCCTGCCAGTGATAAGCCTGGCGTTATCGGTGAGCTTATCGAGAGTGGAATGAATTGCGCGCGGTTCAATTTCTCGCATGGGACGCATGAGGAGCAGAAGGCGCGTATCGATGCGGTGCGCGCGGCCGCGGAGGAGCGGGGCGCGGTGGTGTCGCTGCTCTTGGACACGAAGGGGCCAGAGATGAGGCTCGGGGAGTTTAAGGCCGGCAAGGTGGAGCTCAAGAAGGGCGCGAAGTTCACGCTGACGTATGACGACACGCCCGGCGATGAGACGCATGTCTCTGTCAATCACAAAGGGCTTTACACGGAGGTGAAGGCGGGCGACACGCTGCTTTTGTCGGACGGGCTCGTCGCGCTGAAGGTGGACGAGATACGGGGCAAGGACATCGTGACGACGGTGCAGAACTCGGGCGCGATGTCGACGAGGAAGCGCGTCGCGGCGCCGGGCATTTCGCTCGGCCTGCCGCCGATATCGGAGCAGGACAAGGCGGACATACTTTTCGGCATCGAGAATGACATGGATTTCGTGGCGGCGTCGTTCATTCAGCGGGCGGACGATGTGCGCGAGATTAGGCGGCTCATCGATGAGAACGGCGGGCACATGGAGATTATTCCGAAGATAGAAAATCTCGAAGGCGTGAAGAATTTCGATGAGATACTGAAGGTGTCGGACGGCATCATGGTGGCGCGCGGCGATCTCGGCGTCGAGATTCCTGCTGAGGATGTACCGCTCATTCAGAAGGAAATCATCGCGAAGTGCAACCGCGCGGGCAAGCCTGTCATCGTGGCGACGCAGATGCTGGAGTCGATGACGAGCAATCCGCGCCCGACGCGCGCTGAGGCGTCTGATGTGGCGAACGCGATACTCGACGGCACGGACGCCATCATGCTGTCGGGGGAGACGGCGAGCGGCGATTACCCCGTCGAGGCGGTGAAGACGATGGACCGCATTGCGCGGCGCATTGAGAGCTCGCTCCATTACAATACAATATACATGGGCAAGGGCATCGCGAAGCACACGCCGACGACGGAGGCGATTGCGCACGCGACGGTGCAGATGTCGTACGAGATCGACGCGCAGGCCATCATCACGCCGACGGAGAGCGGCTACACGACGCAGATGGTGTCGAAATACCGCCCGAAGGCGACAATCATCGCGTTCACGCCGCATGACGAGGTCGCACGGCACCTCAATCTGCGCTGGGGCGTTTTCCCGATAGAGGCGGCGCACAACTGGGACGATGTGGACGAGATGACGGCGATGGCGACGACGGCGGCGTTTGACCGCGGGCTGCTGCATCGCGGCGATGTCACGGTGATTACGTCGGGCATAAAGGCGCGCTCGGGCAACACGAGCACGATACGCGTTTACACGCTGGAAAAATAAAGGGAACGCTGATTAGTTGAATGATCGGTGTTCCTTAACATCAAGGAGCAATCAATATGGATTTGGACTTTCACTTTGGCACAATTTATGTATTGTCACGCTGGTCGCATTTCGGCAGCGAGAATTCAAAGCTCATTGCGGCGAGCTCGCAGCTTGTCGATGACAATCTCGATGAGAATTCATTTTCCGACAAGCATGAGAATGAGCTCATCGCGAACGGTGTGCACGTGCGCTACTCGTGCCAGAATATCTGGAACAGCCTCACGGGCAAGGGCAACTGCGAGGTCTGGGTGCCGTTTCATTTTCTGCCGGGGCTCGAGGGCAATACGACGGACGAGCAGCTCATTTGCAAGAAGCACAGCGTCCTCGCGAATAAGCTGCGTGACAGGCTGCTCGAGACGTCGCTTGACACGTCGACGTTCGCGTTCCGCCTCGGCGTCGGGTTTCACGTGTGGGCGGACACTTGGGCGCATCAAGAATTCGCGGGCATAAACACGGCCATCAACAAAGTCCAAAATCTCATATTCGCGACGCCGGGCGCGGGCATGCAGGAGAGCATACTCGATTTCATAAAGAGTCATCCGACGATTGGCGACATCGTGCAGAAGCTCGACCCACTCGGCCACGTCGCGGCGGCGCACTGCCCGGACCTGCCGTTTTTGTGGTGGAAGACGAGCAAGAATTTCTCCGAGGGGCGTAAGAACTGGGTCGAGTTCATGGAGGCGTCGGACGAGATATTCCGCGTGCTGCAGGAAGTGAGCTGCGAGGAGGTCACGGGGCTCTCGGACGAGCAGAAGGAGCTCCTGCGGCGCTCGTTCCAGGAGCTCGCGTTCAACGACATCAACGACAGGTACAATGGCTGGATTGACCGCATCCACGACAACTTCTTCGAGATAGAGGACTTCGACGAGGGCGACGAGAACGTGGCCTACGACGTCGACGACGTCATGAGCGACATAGACTTCTGCCGCGCGTTCTATGACGAAATCAACGACCACTTCGACTGGGTCAAGGGCGAGCTCGAAGACTTTGGCATCGACATCCTCAAAAGCGAGCCGATTTATTGAGAGAGGAAATGGAAAGATAAAATATAAAAGGGGCTGCTGCAAATAACTGCAACAGCCCCCGTTTTGCTTTTACATACATTTTTTACCATTTCTGAATTATTGGTGGCGATGTCAAGCAAGTTGTTGGATAGCACTTGGTCGATTTTTATTTCGTATAGTCTATGCCACGCAAAAATGGTATAATATAGCCAGATAACGTGACATTCGTTGTCAAAGGCGGTGAGGCTATGGAAAATGAAGATGGAAGAGAGACATCGCGCGTAAATGTGCAGCGAAAGCACAAGGACAGGCTGTTTGTGAATCTGTTCTCGTACAAGGAAAATGCGCTGTCGCTGTTCAATGCGGCGAACGATACGAACTACACTGACATCGATAATCTCAAGGAAACGCTGATTAATTGAGGTAGGAGTATTGACGAGATTTTTTTTCATATAGCAAGGAGAGGCGAAGAAGCGTAGTGGTGCTACGCTTATGAGCATCGACGACGCTAGGCGGGAAAAAATCCGTCAAGACGACTGCTGAAATAATCAGCGTTTCCTTAAAATCGTGACGCTTGAAAATGCGATTTACCTCACGATGAAGAACGATGTCGCCGTGCTGTTCCACGATTCCATTGATTTATTCGAGCAGCAGAGCACGATAAATGAGAACATGGCGCTGCGTGGATTTTTCTACGCGGCGCGCGAATACGAGGAATGGCTTATCGCGAATGAGCTTGACCAGCGTATTTACTCAAAAAGACGCATCATGATACCCGCACCAAAATATTTCGTCATGTGCAACGCTGATGAGAAGATGCCCGAGATGTGGGATGAGAAACTCTCGGACGCGTTCATGAAGCCGTCGCATGGCTACGAGTGGACGGCGCACGTGATAAACATCAACGCAGGCCACAACAAGAAAATCATGAGTCGCTGCGAAACACTCGAAGGCTACGCCATACTGATAAAGATGATACGCGGCAACAGAGCCGCGGGCATGACGCTCGACGAAGCTGTGACACGCGCTGTCAATGAATGCATCGAAAAAGGCATACTGAAAAAATATCTTGCGATGAATAAGACGGAGGTGTTCGATATGATTCTATATGAATTCGACCAAAAAGCTCACGATAAAATTATGTATGAGGATGGAAAAGCGGATGGAAGGGTAGAAGGAAGGGTGGAAGGACGAGAAGAGGGAATCTTGTCATCGTTAAAGTCGCTGATGAAGACGATGAACCTAACACCAAAGCAAGCAATGCAGGCACTTAATCTGACAGTAGAACAGCAACGTCAATTTGCGCCGTTGCTATAAGTAAATCCTTCACTCGCAAGACGGAGGCGTTCGATATGATTCTCTATGAATTTGACCAAAAGACTCATGATAAAATTATGTACGAGGATGGTAGAGAAGATGGAAGAGAAAATGAGCGTATTACCAATATCAAAAGTATTATGCAAAAATTAGGCATGTCAGCGCAAAAGGCAATGGATATACTAAATATCACGCCCAGTGAGCAAACAAAGTATTTGCCACAATTACAAAATTAAGGCGTTTGATATAATTCTCTATGAGTTTGAAAAAAATCATTTTATGAAGATGTTCACTTCATCTCAACCATAAACGAACAAGGCAGCAAGCGAGTCGCATCGCTTGCTGACTTTTATCTATGCAGCGCTATACGGCAACACATCATCATTACATCGTACGCAAAAAGGGAGCAATCGCAAATCGCGATTGCTCCCTTTTGTGTTACGCTATTCTACTTTACTTACTTTACTTCCGTTTCCCTCTCGTCCATTCTCAGAGGCTGCCTTTGACGGCGGCGTTGGCTGACTCTATGGACTGGTGGGCGAGGTCGATGGCGAGGCCGAGGGTACGCATGATTTTGTCTGGGTTATGGAATCCCATGCCGTTTTCTGCGGCGACCCAATCCCAGTACCACTGCGCTTCGCGGACTTTGTTGCGGGCGTCGACGAGCTGCGCGTCGCTCGCGCCGGCGGCCATCGCGGCCTGTATCGTCTTGTGCGCTTTCGCGACGGTCTGACCTGCTATGCGCTGGAGTTTGAACGTGTTGTCGTGGATGGTCTTGACGCGGGAAATGAGCGTTTCCTTGTCCTCGTCATGGCACTTGAGGCAGGACTCCTCGACGGTGAGGAGCGGGCTCGTCATCCAGTGCGACGTGTATTTCTTGCCGCCGTCGCGCATATACGGCATGTGGCAATCGACGCAGGTGACGCCGGCGTCAGCGTGGACGCTCGTCGACCATGTCTCGAAATCCGGATGCTGCGCTTTGAGCATGGACGCCTTGGAGTCGGCATGCGTCCAGTCCTGCGTGAATCCTTTTGCGAGCCCCGACTGGTAGTACTGGTACTCGCTCTCAGCGTCGAGGCCGAGGTCGTACGGCAGAACTACGCGGCCGTCTTCCTTCGCGAAGTAGTACTCGGTGTGGCACTGGCCGCAGACGTAGGCGCGCATCTCGTTGTGCGTTGCGTCGCCGATGTTCTTGCCCTGGCGGGCGAGCGCCTCGACGAATGCCTGGTTGTAGACGCGGAGTTCCATCGTCTCTGGGTCATGGCACGTAGAGCAGCCGAACCACTGGTCGTCAGTGATAGGTGCCGCTACTTCCTCGAACGGCTTCGATGCAAATGCCCAGCCGCCTTCCTTGAAATAGACGTCGTACATGTACGAGCCCTTGCAGACGATGCAGCTGCCTTTCTGGCCCGGCAGGCGCTTCGTGTGCAGGATGTCGTAGCCCGCATAGGTGTGCCCGCGGTCATCGTCGTACTGGAGCGCGAATTTGTATCCGTTGAAATTCGTGAGCATCTCAGGCTGTGTCTTGAGGTGCGAGAGACCCTCCTTGCTTCCGCCGTAGCCGGTCGGGGTCATGTTGCCCTCGTTGTTTTTCATGAATGAATTGTACTGGAGCGGGTAGGCGTCCTTGTAGGCGTCCTTGCCGACCTGAGCGTTGCCCTCGGTCGGAATTTTTGCGAGCTTCACGGTGTCCCTCGGCTGCGCGACTCCGATGCGGATCACTATGAGGCCGAAGAATATGACGCACAAAGCGACGACTCCGACAAGATATTTCTGTATCTTACTCAATCTTTATCCCTCCCTCAAGGTGATTCGAACCATGCGCTATCCTGCTGTGGCATTTGAGGCAGTCCTTTTCGGTGCCCATCGGGCCATTGCTGACGTTTTCCATCGTCTGCGAGTGGCACCTCAGACAGTTCGCATTGACTGTGTCTCTTGCGCTCTTTGACATCTTGATCTTTGCGGGGTAGTCACGCATGATTTCGTGGTACATGTCGACCATGCCCGTGCGGCCCTTTTCCACGTAGTACACGGCCATGCTCGTGTGTGGCAGGTGGCACTCGACGCAGTCCAGATTTTTGTGGCTCGACTCGGCGAACGTGGCCTGTTCCATTTTCATCGAATGGCAGGAGCCGCAGAACGTGGGCGTGCTGGAGAGTGCGCTCATGCCAGCGCCCGCGCCGCAGGCGATGACACCGACGATGAATCCGCCGATGACACATTTGAGCGTGTGCTCCGTGACAAGTTTTTTGATGTCCAAAGAAATCCCTCCTCTCTCATGGGGTCCTAGCCGGCTTTATTCGCGGCATGCCGCGATGAAGCTGCCAACCGTGACAATGGCGCATGCGCACCAGAGCATCCATATCATGGGCTTCGTGCTGACCGTCGCGCGCACCGGGGCCTTTGCCTCTTCATCCTCGCTGGGCATGACCTCGACGCGGATGCGGCGCTCGTCGTCGGCGAGACCCGTGAGCCTCATCCGCCGGCTGCCGCCTGCGAATGGTACTGGACGCGATGTGCCGCCGTCGGCCGTCACGCTGATGCTCGGTCTGACGGTCTCAACGATGTCGCCGTCCGTCACGCTGACAGACGCGGTCACAATCATCCTGACATTTTCGTCGTCCCCTTCCTTTGCCTTTATGTCTATTCCATCATAAGTGTATGCGAATTGTTCATCCATCTCGACGCGCCCGCTCTTAATGATCATCTCAGTGCGTTCTTGTTTAGCGGGCGTCGGCGCAATATATATGTCGCCCGTCGCCGTGCGAATGATGGCGGGCTCCCTCGCGGCGTCCTCGCCATTGGCGTGGAGCTTCGTCACGGCCTCGGCCTCCGTGCCGTTCACGGTGTAGACGTAGCTCTTGCTCTTGCCATTTTCAGAAAATCGTTGGCCGCCATAAGTGATGTCATTTCCGAGCATCGTCACGGACTCGCCGACAGTGAGCTCCTGCGTCTCCGTGCCGCCGCCGTAGCCCGATATGAGTATGGCGATAAATCCGATGAGCACGCCGACGTGGACGATGAGGCCGCCCTTGCCAATGAATTTTTTGCTGAGGCACATCTTCGTCGCGATGACCATGAGCGCCATGATAATGATGGCGAGTGGGAGCGTCGTCCTCACGTAGAATGAGGCATCGACGGCGGCGGGCATCTCGAGGAGCTGCGTGAAAAGCGGCATCGACATGCCGATGAATACGATGACCGCGACGAACGCGATGAGCAGCATACCGAAGAGCGTCATGAAATCGACGCTTTTGAATGACTCATAGTAGCCATTCGTGGGAAATACGTTCGCGCGCCACGTGAGGATGATGAGGCTCGCGACGAGAATGATGCCGTCGATGGCGGCAAGCGCGAGGCCGATGCTCGAGCCGCTGAACGAGTGCACGGAAAAATCGCCGAGCACGCCGCTGCGCGCGAGGAATGTGCCGTATATGACGAGCGCGTATGTGAAAATCGCCGCGAGGTGCGCGAACAGGTTGACACTACAGCGATGGCGCGCGAGGCCAAGCATGTGGATGAGCACGGCCGTGAGGAGCCACGGCACGAGCGACGAGTTCTCGACGGGGTCCCAGCCCCAATAGCCGCCCCAGCCGAGGACTTTGTACGCCCAGTAGCCGCCGACGAATATGCCGGCGCCGAGGAACGCAAAGGCGATGAGCGCGGCTTTGCGCGCGGTGGCGAGCCAATCGAGATTTCTTGGCGCGTCCATGAGCTGGCCGAGTGAGTAGGAGAGCGGCACGGCGAGGAGCGCGTAGCCGATGAAAACGATGGGCGGATGGATGGCCATCCACGGGTCCTGCAGCAGCGGATTGAGCCCGACGCCGTCGTGGAGCACCTGCGCGGCTGGCTCGAACGGGCTTTTCATGAGGACGATAACGGCAAGCAGTGCCTCGATGACGAGGTAGGCTGTGAGGCCGTGGGCGTCCATTTTATTTGTGACGGCGATGTATGCGCCGACCGCTGCGTGAATGAGGAGCCACAGCAGGAACGAGCCCTGCTGCCCTGCCCAAAAAGCGGATATTTTGTAAATCGTGGGCAGTTTTCGCGACGAGTATGACGCGACGTATGCGACGTCGAATTGGTTCGTGAATATGAGGTAGTAGAGATAGCCCGACGCCGCGAGAACAACGAGGAAAGTGACGCATGAAATGATTTTCAGCGCCTTCATTGTTTTTGTGGCGCTTTTATTTTGAATGTTATCGTATTTAGCCATTAATTATTGTCCTTTGTTAAAAGAACTAAGATAAAGTTGCAATCGTTATTTTGCCTTTTATATTTACGGGATTTACGGCCGTCATTTTTGCTTTTCGTATTTTGATGGGCACTTTATGAGGAGCTTGTCGGCGACGAATGCGTCTTTGTCATTCGCGTATGTGCCAATGGCGACGATGTGATGCGCCTCTTTGAATCTGTCGGGCTCCTCACTGTGGTAGCGAACGGTCATCGTCTCGCCCGTTTCCTCGTCCATGAGCCCGAATACGAAGTCGCCGCCCTCTTGGTGCGGTGGCTGCGCGGCGGGGTTTAAGAGTCCCTTGACCTGCACGCTTTGCTTCGCGGTGCGCGCCGCGGCGATGCCGACGTACGGCGTCACGGAGTCTGTGAATGCCCAAGCCGCATAAGCGAGAAAGGCGACGATGAGCATTATAAGGTAATATTTTTTATTGAAATTCATTTCGCATCATCTCAAATTATTTCGTATTAGTAACCATCCATATATCATCGTGGCGTCCAGCACGGCCGCCGCGAGCACGATGACCATCGTGGAGTCCATCATGAGCCCGCCGCCGATGATGGGCGAGGGGTGAAGCGAGAAGTAGAGCCTCGGCAGTATGAAGATGAGGAACGGCATCGCGAGGCACGAGAGCAGCGAGTAGACGGCGCTCGCACGCGCGCGTTTGCGCTCGTCGTGGATGGATGCGCGGAGCGTGAGGTACGCGCCGTAGATGAGTATGAGCACGAATATCGTCGTCTGCCGTGGGTCCCAGTTCCAGTACGCGCCCCATGTTAGCTTCGAGAATATCGCGCCGCTGATGGTCGCGAGCAGGACGAACACAAACCCTATGCGGGCGGAGCGTGCGCTGATTGCGTCGCTCACCATGTCGCCGCTGCGAAGCAGGTGTATCGCCTCGATGGCGCTCACGACGAACGCGATGACCGCGACCCACGCCATCGGGATGTGGAAATATATCACACGCACGAGATAGCCAAGCCCCTCAGCGGGCGGCACGATGAAAAATACAGCACCGATTACGGCAATCGTGAATATAATTGTAACAATCAACCATTTAGTGGATTTCGTCAATCTGATTCCTCATTTCTTGGAATGAAGTTCAGTTTTCTGTTGGGATTGGAAAAACCCTCTCCGCCCCTGCGGGGCACCTCCCCCAGAGTGGGAGGCATAGGATGAGAGTCTTTTCGTTTAAAATTTAACGATGGAATCGAATATGTTACACTTTCATTAGCTGACTATTTTGCTACTTGGAAAGCTTCATACGTTCATACGTAGATTTTTGACTAGTGTAAATAATCACAGCACCTGTAACGCCAGCCTCCCCAATGGGGGGCAAACATGCCAGTGGCATGTTTGCGCGAGCGAATGCGAGGCGGAGAGGGTTAAGCGATTAGATTAAATGTTGCTTATGTCGCTAGCCCTCACGAAAAGCTACAGGAATATCGTCATCAAACTTACTCGCCGCTCTCCTCATACCAGAGGAAATCGAAAAGCATGGAGGCCGCGACGGTGATGAGCAAATCGTATATGAGCATGGCGCCGAGGTATTTGACGCTCGCGGCGTCGCCGCCGAATGAGAAAGCGGTGAGCGCGATGGCGGGCAAAAATACCGGCAGTATCACGGGCAGCATGAGTATCGAGAAAAGGCCGCCGCCCTTGCCGTCTGTCGCCATCATGATGGCGGCCGTGAGCGTGCCCGCTGAGGCGATGCCCCATACGCCGAGCACGATTGATATGATAAATATCAGTGTTTCTGATACGCTGATGCCAATGAATATAATGAAGAGCGGCACGGTGAAAAGCGACATCACGATGAGGAGAATGAGCGTGTAAAAGAATTTGCCAAACAGCACAGCGCTCGCCGAGCCGTAAATCCTCAGTGCAAGGAGTGTGCCGCTCGCCGACTCCGACGTGAATATGTTGCCGACGCCCGCCATCGACGAGAAGAACAGGATGACCCAGAGCAGTGCGGCGGATATGGTGGGCGAGGGGATAGCACCGCGCAGTGCGAGGCTCACGGCCGAGAGCGTGACGAGCGCGAACATGAGCATCGTTGCCCACGATGAGCGGTCACGCAGCGACGTGACGAGCTCTTTTTTCAGCACGAGGCTAATCTGCGTGAAGCTCGATGACATCGTCTGCCGCCTCGCTTTCTTTCTTGTCGTTCGTCGCCCAGAGGACGATGGCACCGCCTGCCGAGGCCTCCCACGCCTCGCGCATGACCATCTTTCGGCCTTTTTCGTCGAGCCCGAGCGTTGGCTCGTCGAGGAGCCACACGGGTGCTGCCGCCGCAATCATCATGGCGACCTTCAGCCTTTGCCTCATGCCCGTCGAGAATGTATCTATGCGCTTGCTCAATGCGTCGATGGGGAGCCCCACTTTATCGAAAAGTTTCTTTATATCATTATCTGACAGCGATTTGCCGCGAAGGCCGACGAAAAACGAGAGATTTTCGCGCGCCGTGAGCCGCGTGTAGAGCGCCATTTCGGGTGTCGTCATGGCGACGGCGCCGATGTATGCGCCGCGCGTGAGTGGTTTATTATCAGATGTTATCGTCACGCGCCCGCTTGTCGGCATTGTGAGATGCGCCGCGAGGCGCAGGAGCGTCGATTTGCCGCTGCCGTTCGCGCCTGTGATGGCGGTGATGGTGCTCGGCTCGAATGTGTGAGTGAAATCCTTTATGAGCTCTTTTGCGCCGAAGCGCATGCCGACGCTTTCAAATGATAGCTTCATCATGGCTTTTCGCCTTTGCTTTTGTCGCTCGCATTGTTGCGCTTTTCAAATACGAATGGCGCGAGGCCGATCGCTTTTTTGTTGAGCGTGAGCCAATCGTCCTCACCATCGAGCAGTCCTTCGCGCTTCATCGCGGTGATCTCGCGCGTGAGAGCGCTTCTGTTGCAGTCGAGCTCCTGTGCGAGCCTCACGCGCCCTGGCACATCGACGTGGCCGTTTTTGCCGCTCTGCCGTTTTTCGCGCTGCAGGAGATAGACGATGAGCCTTTCGCGGAGCGTTTTCTGCGACAAAAGCTCAATTTTCTCCGTCAGCGTGACATTTTTCGTCGAGAATGACTCAAGAAGGTGCATCATCACGATGCCGTGGATGCGGCCGAGCCTCACGCCCGACGTCAGCAGCGCCCTGAACGGTATCCAGAGCACGAGCACATCCGCGAGCGCGTCGATGGAGCTGATGTTGTACTGCGTGTCAGAGAGCACAGCCGACGTCGCGCCGATGAGCTCGCCGCGCCCGAGCGTGTGGCTCACGGACTCCTTGCCCCAGCAGTCCTCCGTGACGGTCTCGGCGCGCCCCTCTATGATGAGGCCGATGCTCGCGTTCTCAGCGTATGCCGAGAGCACGCGCTCGCCTCGCGCGTAGCGGCGAATGACGGCGCCGACCGCCTCGACGAATTTCTCAATCTCGGCGGGCTTCAGTCCCGCGAAAAGCGGCATCTCATGGAGCTTCAGATTAAGCACCTGCACTCGCTACGCCTCCTAAAAAGTCCACTGACACTTTTATGGATAGATTATATCATCAATAATCACATGCGGATGTTGCCAATGCAACATAAATGAAAATTCTCTAAAAATAATTTTGCGCGGCGAATTATAAACCCTCTCCGCCTCGCATTCGCTCGGCACCTCCCCCAGAGTGGGAGGCTGGCGTTACAGATTCTGAGATTATTTACATTAGTTGAATCGATTCATTAGGAAAAATGTAATTGCACATCTTAATTGAAAGTGAAAGTGCGTAGCTTGCTGCCTGTAAAGTTAGAGATTATCGTTTACTTTCAATTATATCGTGAAGCATCGCTTTCGCTATGCCTCCCACTCTGGGGGAGGTGGCCCCGCAGGGGCCGGAGAGGGTTATGCATTTGCGTCGTTTAGCCGTGACGAAATTTTCAATACCCAGTTCACATAAACGCATCAAAATTCATTCGCGGCGGCGCGATTTATGATATACTCACTTTATAGAAATCATCACATCGAGGGGGAATATTCGTGAAATTTCTTCATTTGGCAGACCTTCATCTCGGCAAGGAAGTGCGCGAGATACGCATGACGGACGACCAGCGCGATTTTTTGATGAATACGGTGCTGCCCGTCGTGGATGAGCGCAAAGTCGACGCCGTCGTCATCGCGGGCGATGTCTACGACCAGAGCGTGCCCGAGGAAAATGCGGTGACGCTTTTCAGCGATTTCCTCGCGGCACTCGCAGAGAGGGGCGTCGAGACGCTCATCATCAATGGCAATCACGACTCGGCAAAGCGGCTCGCGTTCGCGCAGTCGCTTCTCGCGTTCGCGCATGTGCACATCGTGAGCCGCTGCACGGGCGCGCTCGAGTCTTTCACGATGAATGACGAGCACGGGCCTGTCAATTTTTATTTTCTGCCGTTCTTCCATCGCGTTGATATCGCATCTATTTATAAGGAAGAAAAAATCGCGACAATAGAAGACGCTGTCGCCGCCGTGCTCGCGCGCGCGCCCATCAACACGGCAGAGCGCAACGTCATCATCGCGCATCTTTTCGTGACGGCGGGCGGCGTCGAGCCAGAGAAAGCGGGCTCAGAGCGCATATCGGAGAGCCTCGGAACGATAGAGCGTGTGCCGTCGAGCCTTTTTGACGATTTCGACTACGTTGCGCTCGGTCACATCCATCGCGCACAGAAAGTCGGGCGCGAGACGTGCCGATACGCGGGCTCGCCGCTCCGCTATTCGCTCGGCGAGGTTGAGGCGCTAGACGGCGTGCCGTATGCGAAGACGATGGCGCTCGTGACGATGGGCGCGAAGGGTGACATCAGCGTCGAGAAAATCCCCATAAAGCCGACGCACGAGATGATTCACTACACCGACACGTTTGACAACATCATCGCGCGCGGGCAGAAAATCATCGACGATGACCCCGCAAGCGAGCCATCCAAGGACTACATCTATGCGACGCTGACGGACAAGGACACCGTCATAAACGCTATGTCAAGGCTACGGCGCGTCTATCCGAATGCGATGAGCCTCAGATACGCGCCGAGGGGTCGCGCGAAGGAGACGGCGACATCGTTAAGTGTTGAGGCGAAAAGGACGTTTGAGGAAATCATCGATGATTTCTACCGCGAGAAGCACGACAAAGACGACAAGATGAGCGACGAGGAATTCAAGATTTTATATGACGCAGCGAGAGAGGCAGGTATCATCGAATGAAGCCACTGAAGCTTACGATGGAAGCGTTCGGCGCCTACGCGGAGCGCACGGAGATAGATTTCACTAAGCTCGGCGACAAAGGCGTGTTCCTCATCACGGGGCAGACGGGCGCGGGCAAGACGACGATTTTTGACGCTATTGCGTATGCGCTTTACGGCGAGACGAGCGCCGTCGCGGATGGCCGCGAGGTGCGGTCGATGCGCTCAGATTTTGCGGCGCCGCTGACAGACCCGCGCGTCGAGCTCATATTCACGCATCGCGGCAAACGCTACGAGATAAAGCGCTGGGTGCACATCACGCAGAAGACGGAGACGGCGAAGGCGACGCTAGAAGCCGAGGGCATGGACCCCATATCCGACGCGAGGAAGGTCACGAACTACGTGCAGAGCGAGCTCCTGCATCTTTCGGCGGACGAATTCAAGCGCGTGATGATGATCGCGCAGGGCGAATTCTCCGACCTGCTCGTCGACAGCGACCATAAGCGCGGGGAGATTTTGCGGAAAATTTTCAACACAGATAAATATCGGCGCATGACTGAAATCCTCAAGGAGAAGTCAAACAAGGCGCGGGACGAGGCTAATGCGAGCGCTGAGCGCGTCCTGCAGCAGTTCAGCCGCGTCGAGTGTGACGCGAAAAGCGAGCACGCCGCACCGCTTGAGGCTGAGAAAAATCGCTATAGCGACGCAAAATCTTTCGAGACGGCGGACGACATGGTGAAATTGCTCGAGGCCGTCATCGCTGAGGATGAGGCGGCAAGCACCGCGCGTGAAAATGATATCAGTGAGCGCGACAAGGCGGCGCGAGACTTAAGCGCACAGCTCACGCAGGCAGAGGAAATCAATCAGACCATCAGAAATCGCGACGCGATAAAGGCGAGCGTCGAAAAGCTCAAGGCCGTGGCGCCGCTCTACGACAAAAAGCGCGATGAACTCGCGGTAAAAAAGCGCGCGAACGAGATGAAGCCGACGGCGATGACGTACGAGCGGGCGCGCGAGACGCTGGAAAAGAGCAAGACAGAGTGCGAGGCGGCGGCGAGGGCGCAGGAAGCGGCGCAGAGAGCGGCACGGGCGAAGCAGAGCGCCGCCGCCGAGGCTGAGAAATCGCGCTCCGACGCAGAGGCGAAGCGCGACAAGGCCGCGCAGATGAAGCGCGATGAAGAGAAATACGAAAATCGTGACGTGCTCCGTGCGGACGAAGCGCGGCTCGCGCGGGACATCGCGACGAAGGAGCGGGAGCAGGCTACGGCGCGCGAAGCTATAGAAAAGGCGCGTGCATTCATCGAGCAGCACGCAGGCGCAGACGAGGCGCACAAAGACGCGATGGAAAAGCGCATGGCCGCAGAGCAGCGCCATGAGCGCATTGCGGACGAGATGAGCGAGCTGAAAAATCTCCATGAGGTTGTCGTGCCGAAGTTTAAGTCGCTCGCGGGCGATTGGCAGAGGAAAACGGACGCGCAGAAAGCGATTGCGACTAAGCACACGTCGCTTGATGGCTTCATTAAAGCGGAGCGCGAAAAAATAAACCGCAACAAATTCGGCATCATCGCGGAGAATCTGCACGACGGCGAGGCATGCCCCGTCTGCGGCTCTCTCACGCATCCGCGCCTCGCAGTGAAGGCGGACGGCGTGATGACGGAGGCCGAGCTCGAAAAAAAGGAAAAGGAGCTCGAGGCGCTCACGAAGAAAAAAAGCGCGGCTGACAACGCGGCGAGTCTCGCGGAAGGCAACTGCCGCGAGAACGCGAAGCACCTGCGCGAGACGGCGAACAAGCTCCTGTCGAAGATAAAGCAAAATGGCGACATGGCGCTCGCGTACTATACGGTCATCACGATTGATAAGCCGTCGATGCACGATGTCTACGCCATCATATCGCGTGCGGCGGCGGATATGGGAGCAGCGCTTGACGATGCGACGCGCGAGCTCGAGCGCGCGAAAAGCGACGAGGCGCGTCTTGCGGATATTGCTGCGTCCGTGAAGCGTGCGGCAGACGAAGAAAAGGCGCGGCGCGACACGCTCGACGTCATCGGAAAGTCCATCGCGGGGTTCACGGCGCGGCTCGCCGAGACGCGAGGCAAGCTCGATGGCGTCAAGGGGCTCGCGTTTGAGACGCTGAAAGACGCGAAGGACGCGCGCGTGGCGCTCGAGCGTGAGGCAGAGAGAATATTTACGGCGATTGACGCGGCGCAGGCGGCGGAAGTCAAGGCGAAGAACGAAGAGACTGCCGCGGTGACGAGGCGCAGTCTAGCCGACGAGGCACAGGCGCGGGCGACAGAGGAAACGGGCAAGGCGACGCGCGCGCTCGAGGCGGCGCTCAAAGCGGCGGGATTTACGGATTACGACGCGTACAGGGCGGCCGTGCCGAAAGCGGGCGAGCTCGACACGCTCGAGGCGGACATAAAGGTCTACGACGACAGCGTGAAGACGAGCGCGGCGCGGCTTGGCGAAGCGGAGCGCGCGGCGGCAGGCAAGGAGCCGCAGGACGAGGCAAAGCTAAAAGCAGCGCTCGCCGAGGCGAATGAGGCACTTGCAAAGCTCAGAAAGGAAAATCAAGACACTAGCACGCGGCTCAAAATCAACCGCGACACGAAGCGCACGATTGAGGCCGAGAGCGCGCACCAAAAGAAAGCGCGCGACAAAGCGGGATTGATGGACAGCATCTATAATTTCGTCGCGGGCAGCAACAAAGATGGGTACGGTTCGAAACTGTCGCTTGAGGAATACGTGCAGCGCTCGGGACTGCGCGGCATCATTGACGCGGCCAATACGCAGTTCGACCGCATGTCGGGCGGCAAATTTGAATTCACGGAGCACGAGATGGGGACGGGCAAGAAAAACGAAAAGAACGCGCTCGACCTCTCCGTCGTGGACATGATGACGAATAAGACGCGCGACGTGAAGACGCTCTCGGGCGGCGAGAAATTCATGGCGGCGCTCTCGCTCGCGCTTGGCATGGCCGACACCATATCGAGTGCGGCGGGCGGCATCACCATCGACACCCTCTTCATCGACGAGGGATTTGGCTCGCTCGACGGCGACCTCCTCGACAACACCCTCGACATGCTCGGCGCGCTCTCTGAGGACGACAAGCTCATCGGCGTCATCAGCCATCGCGAGGAAATGAAAGCCATCGGCCGCAAAATCATCGTGACGAAATCGGCGAAAGGCAGCACCGCAAAAGTCGTCGTCGATTGAGGCGCAAAGCGGAATATTCTAATATGAAGGAAACTTGAGTAAAATGAAAAGAGAACTGTGCAGCAGCGAAAAATCGCTAACTGCAATAGTTCTCTTTTGTTTTGCGACGAACTAGCACGACCCTCTCCGCCCCCTGCGGGGGCACCTCCCCCAGAGTGGGAGGCATAGCGAAAGCGGTGCGTTACGGTGTGATTAAGAACGAACATAAAGCCTTCCTTTCATATAGTAAGAAGGGCATCAGTTTTACGATTCAGCTAGTGTAAATAATTTCAGCGTCTGTGACGCCAGCCTCCCCAATGGGGGAGGTGCCGAGCGAATGCGAGGCGGAGAGGGTTGGTTATGTCGTAATTGGCTAAAGGCATCACAGTGGTTCAGACTTGGGATTTTCATAAAAAATATTTGACAACACTTTAATGAATCCGTGAGAGAAATTCTTGCGGATTCATTTTTTAGTTGCAATATCCCCCTGCAGGGGTTATAATCGATAGAAGGAAATAACCCCCATAGGGGGATAGATAAAGGAAGGTTTTAAAATGGCTTTTCATTCAAGCGACTATCAGACAGAAGTCGCATATAATCCGTTCGCGCGCCTGCGCATGGCCATCGTCGCGACGCGCAAAAATGGCAGCATGATGGTGTGGGGTGTGCTCGCCGCCATCGGCGCATCGCTTGCATTCACGCTCATGGACGTTTTCGTCAAGGCCATGCCCGACATACCGTCGAGCGAGCTGACATTTTTCCGTGGCGTCGTCGGGCTCCTTGTTATCCCCCTCCTATGCATGAGGACGGGCGAGGCATTCTTCACGCATCACAATAAGCGGCTCCTTTGCCTGCGCGGCTTTTTCGGCAGCATGGGGCTCCTCTTTTATTTCCTCTCAATACATGGCCTGACACTCGGCGACTCGCAGATACTCGCGCAGCTCTCGGCGTTCTTCATGTGCATCCTCTCGCCGATATTCCTGCATGAGCGACTGCCTCTGCGCGCCGTGCCCGCGCTCGTCATCATCACGGCTGGCACATTCTCCGTCATCGAGATTTGGAACTTCTCCTCGTTCAACATATACGCGCTCTACGGCATAGCGGGGGGATTTTGCTCCGCCGCCGCGTACATCGTCATCAGCACGCTCGCCGAGCGCGGCATGAAAAACGGCACGGAGATTGTCTTCTACTTTCAGATTTTCAGCATCATCATCGGCCTCGCGCTCATGGATGGCTTCGTCATGCCGCACGGCCTCGAGTGGCTTTGGATTTTCGGCATGGGCGTCATGGCGCTCGCCGCGCAAATGCTCATGACATGGGCGTTCCAGCATATCAACTCCATACTCGTCTCGTTCCTCATGTACACGGAAATACTGTTCCACATCCTCTCGGGCTGGGCGCTCTGGGGCGAGCGCATGGGGATATACTCATGGATCGGCGGCACGCTCATCGTCCTCGGCTCCATGATGCTCCTCGTCTACAAGCCGCGCGACGACAAGAGACGCAGCACACACGTCATCGTCGGCGACAAAAAAACAGAAGAAAATGACAGCACACTGCCACAAACAGTGTGAAGTTGTGGGAAATATAAAATCCGACCGTGATTTTTCGCAGTCGGATTTTTCACTTTATATGGAGTTCCTTTCCACGATGCGTGCTATGACATATTCTGTCAAAACTGTAGCACTTGCCTGCTTTTCGAAAATGTTATAAAATTATCTCCAAAGGGAGGTACTCGTGATGCAAATAATTGACACGTTCCTCAAAAACAGAAAGCACGCCAACGACCAAATGGACAGCTTGAACGATAAGCTGTTCAAGACGTTTGGTCATTCGCCCATCTATAGGGCGTGGGGCGTTATCGTCATCATTGGTTTCAGCTTTGTGTTTTCGTGCATTATCACATTCGTGTTGTCAATTCTGTTGTCCGCTTTTGGCCTGTTCTCTCCGACCGTTTTTTGGATTCTCGCGGCGCTGTTCACGTTCATGATTGCGAGAAAGCCTATCGGGAATTTTTGGGCTAAATGACGCCAATCGTCTTTATGCCATTGTCCTCAGATATTTCTCGCTATTGATGATTTGCATATTGAGCGTAATATGCGCTGACCCTCTCCGCCCCCTGCGGGGGCACCTCCCCCAGAGTGGGAGGCATAGCGAAAGCGGTGCTTCACGGTGTGATAAAAAATGAACATACGACCTTCACTTCATATAGAGTAAGCTGCATGATTCCGATTTCGAGAGGAACGTGCAGGGAATTGCACTTTCTCTCATGAATCGATTCAGCTAGCGTAAATAATCTCAGTGTCTGTGAAGCCAGCCTCCCCAATGGGGGAGGTGCCGAGCGAATGCGAGGCGGAGAGGGTCGTCTTTATGCCGTCTTTTGCTGAGCATCACTCCATTCACTCGCACAAAAAATCCGACCGCGATTTTTCGCAGTCGGATTTTTCTTTGCGCGCCCACTTTCCCATTACAAAATTTTCTCCCCTCTCACATTTTTGCAGGGATTTTCAAGCGAACGGCGAATTATAATATCACACACAACAAATTTTTGAGGTGAGCTGTATGAATAACGAGCAGAAAGCGGCGGAAGCATTCGCGAAGAAGTGGGCGGGGAAGGGCGACGAGAAGCAGGACAGCCAGCGGTTTTGGATTGAGCTCCTCGGCACAGTGTACGGCGTCGAGAACCCCGCCGAGTTCGTGCGCTTCGAGCAGCGCGTGAAGCTCAGCCACACGAGCTACATTGACGTGATGATACCCGCGACGCACACGATGATAGAGCAGAAGAGCCTCGGCAAAGACCTCTCCGCGCCGATACGCCAGAGCGACGGCACGATGCTCAAGCCCATAGAGCAGGCGAAGCGCTACGCCGCCGCGCTCCCGTATTCCGACCGTCCGCGCTGGATCGTCTCGTGCAACTTCGCCGAGTTCCAAATCTACAACATGGAGCGGCCAAACGACGAGCCCGAGCGCGTCGCCCTCAAAGACCTCGGCAACGAATACTACCGCCTCAAGTTCCTCGTCGACGTCAAGGACAGCCACATACAGCGCGAAATGCAAATCTCGCGCGACGCGGGCACGCTCGTCGGCAAAATCTACGACGCCCTCCTGCCGTGCTACGGCGCCGCCCCGACCGCCAAAGACCTGCAGGACCTCAACAAGCTCATCGTGCGCCTCGTCTTCTGCTTCTACGCCGAGGACGCGGGGCTCTTCGGCGGCAGAAACGCGTTCCGCGACCTCATGGAGACATTCAACGCCGAAAACTTCCGCCTCGCGCTCATCACGCTGTTTCACGTGCTCGACCAGAAAGAAGACGCGCGTGACAAATTCATGGACAAAAAATTCGCCGCATTTCCCTACGTCAATGGCTCGCTTTTCACCGAGGACGTCCCCGTGCCGCCCATCGACGAGGCCACGCGCCGACTCATTTTGGACGAAGGCTGCGGCTTTGACTGGTCGAAAATCAGCCCGACCATATTCGGCGCCATATTCGAGAGCACGCTGAACCCCGCGACGCGCCGCCACGGCGGCATGCACTACACCAGCATTGAAAACATCCACAAAGTCATCGACCCGCTGTTCCTCGACGACTACAAAGAAAAATTTCAGGCCGCCATGAGCATCAAGAAAAAGGCCGAGCGCCGCGACGCACTCATGCGCCTGCAGCGCGAGCTCGCGTCCGTCAAATATTTCGACCCCGCCTGCGGCAGCGGCAATTTCCTCACAGAGTCCTACCTCTCGCTCCGCCGCCTCGAGAACGACATCCTGCGCGAAGTGCTCACCGACAGCGCGGGCACGGGCGCACTTGGCCTCGAATTCGCCGACGAAAGCGAGAGCTTCATCCAAGTCTCCATAAAACAGTTCCACGGCATCGAAATCAACGACTTCGCCGTCTCCGTCGCAAAGACCGCCATGTGGATTGCCGAGGCGCAAATGCTCGAAGAGACCGAGACCATCGTCCACCAGCGAATAGAATTCCTGCCGCTCACCACCAACGCCAACATCCACGAAGGCAACGCCCTCACGATGGACTGGCGCGCCGTCCTGCCGCCGACGGACGACGTCAAAATCATGGGCAACCCGCCGTTCGTGGGATATTCGCTTCAATCGAAGGAACAAAAAGCCGACATGCTCGCGACCTACGTCGATGAAAATGGCAAGCCCTACAAAAAAGCGGGCAAAATTGACTACGTTGCGGCGTGGTACTACAAAGCCGCTGAATATATGCAGGGTCACGCCATACGCGCGGCGTTCGTCTCGACGAACTCCATCACGCAGGGCGAGCAAGTCGCGGACGTCTGGGAGCCGCTGTACAATCGTTTCGGCATACACATCGATTTCGCCTATCGCACATTCCGCTGGGACAGCGAATCAACAAGCAAGGCGCACGTCCATGTCGTTGTTATTGGATTTAGCTCATGCGAATACAATAAGGACAAACTTCTGTTTACCGACAACACCGCAAATATCGTCAAAAATATAAACCCATACTTGATTGACGCGTCATTGCTTTTCGTCAAGAGTATGAAAAATGCAATTTGCGATGTGCCCGAAATGATAACGGGAAACAGACCTGCGGACGGCGGCGCGCTGATAATCGAGCAAGGTGACTATGACAAATTTGTAGCAGAGGAACCGAAAGCCATTCCATATATAAAGAAATTCATTGGCTCAAAAGAATTTATAAACGGTATACCGAGGTGGTGCTTATGGCTTGTTGGTGTGTCGCCGTCGGAAATTCGCAAAATGCCATTGGTTGCGAAACGGGTTGCAGCGTGCAGAGAGAACAGACTGGGCGGTGCACCCGACAGGCAGAAATTAGCCGATACGCCGACAATTTTCAGAGAGACGAATAACCCCGATTACTTCATAGTTGTGCCCAAGGTTTCATCAGAGCGCAGAAGATATGTTCCTATGGGATTTCATGGCAACGACGTAATAGCAAGTGATTTACTTTTTATAATCCCAAATGGGAGTATTTACCATTTTGGCGTCCTCGAGTCGAACGTGCACATGGCATGGATGCGAGCCGTCGCGGGGCGATTAAAGAGCGACTATCGCTATTCAAGGGATGTCGTCTACAACACATTCCCGTGGCCGACACCGACAGACGAGCAGCGCACGGACATAGAGCGCACAGCGCAGAGCATACTCGACGCGCGCGCACTCTACCCCGAAAGCAGCCTCGCCGACCTCTACGACGAAGTCCTCATGCCGAAAGAACTCCGCGAGGCGCACCGCGCCAACGACCGCGCCGTCATGCGCGCCTATGGATTTTCCACGAAGATGAGCGAATCCGAATGTGTCGCAGAGCTAATGAAGATGTACGAGGAGCTCACGAGAGGATGATAGTGGGCGAGAAAGCAAAAGGAAGCAGCGAAAGAAAAAGATGAAGCGAAAGTGAAGGTAACGAAAAAAACGAAAGTGCGCCGACCCTCTCCGCCCCCTGCGGGGGCACCTCCCCCAGAGTGGGAGGCATAGCGAAAGCAGTGCTTCACGGTGTGATTGAAAACGAACAGCAGACCTTCACTTCGGATAGAGCAAGCCATACGATTTCAGTTACAATGAAAAGTGAAAGTAATTGCGCTTTTGCCAGTGTATCGATTCAGCTAGTATAAATAATCACAGCGTCTGTGGAGGTAGCCTCCCCAATGGGGGGCAAACATGCCAGTGGCATGTTTGCGCGAGCGAATGCGAGGCGGAGAGGGTTATGCGCTTTACAAACAAAAAACGACCGCGAAAAAAAGCGGTCGAGTTTTGTAATGAACTGTTATTTTTATGAAAGAAATTACGCAACAGAAAGAGGTGCTGTAAATGGCCACATCAAGCGTAACTCATAATTTTGTGATAACAACAAACGAGGGTGTCGAAAAATTCGTAAGCGCAATGGAGGTAGCAGAAAAAGAGCATTTTCCTGCGATAAAAGTCAATGGGCGCAGATGGACGGACGCGAAGGAAATAGCATTGCTCATGAAAAAGAGGAGGCGGAACGATGCTTAATTCGCTTTATGTCGCAAATGTTAAAGATTATTATAGCCATTCCTTGGCGCGCAAAGGCTTCAAATAATTCTTTTTCAAGTCGCAGATATTCTAAAAACTGTTCAGCTTTAGAAAACATGTTAGCTAAGCTCTTTCATATAATCTCCATAAGGACATGAAAAAAGCGGGGAACTTCCCCGCCGGTGATGGACCTGGGTCATAAGACCAGCCCTCTTACTAGCTTAAGTATATATGTTCATGTTGGTCTTGTCAAACAGAATTTGATAAAGAATTTGCGTTGGCGAGTTCTAAGTTATATGATAATTTTGATTCATTTATAATTGCAGCGGAAGAGGCGGGGAGAATGAAGTATCAGGTGGTGTTTCAGCCGTCGGGGCGGTGCGGCGAGGTCGAGGCAGGGACGACGCTGCTTGCGGCAGCGCAAGGGCTCGGCGTGCACGTGGAGGCGAGCTGCGGCGGCGCGGGGGTGTGCGGCAAGTGCGTGGTGACGGTGAAGACGGCGCGGCTCGATGAGCTCGACATGGTGTCGTCGATGGCGCATATGTCGCCGCTCACGGATGAGGAGCGGCGGTGCCTCGCGGATGAGGATATAGAGCGCGGGGCGCGGCTCGCGTGCCAAGCGCGCGTATTCGGCGATGTGGCGGTGACGGTGCCAGAGGCGCCCCAGAGCGACGCGCATGTGATACTCGAGAGCGGCGAGGCGCACGAAGTGGTGCCAGACCCCGTGGTGCGGCGCTATGAGCTGCGGCTTGCGCCCGCGACGCTCGATGATGCGCGGGACGATATGACGCGGCTCATAGACGGGCTTCATGGCGCGGGCGTCGATGGCGATGTCACGATTGACACGACGGTGCTGCGCGAGTTGCCGTCGAGGCTTAGGCGCGCGGGGTATCATGTGTTCGTGACGATGCGGCGCGGACTCGATGAGAGCGCGGGCGTCGAGGTGATACGTGTCGAGCCGTTTTCTGATGAGGGAAATCGCGGAAATATGCGCGGCGGCGTCGGCATCGCCGTCGATGTGGGCACGACGACGATTGCGGCGTATCTCGTGGAGCTTGAGAGCGGGCGGCTCATCGGCACGGCGTCGCGCATGAATTCGGAGATCGCAATCGGCGGCGATGTGCTTGCGCGCATTTCGTACGCGATAGGGAACGAGCACGGGCGCGAGCGGCTGCAAAAGCTCGTCATTGGCGACATCAATGACCTCGTGCGCGAGCTCGTGTCGCCCGCCCAAATGGATGTGACGGACGTCGATGAGATGGTGCTCGTCTACAATACGGCGATGGAGCACCTCACGCTCGGGCTCGACCCGTCGTTCGTCGGCAAATCGCCGTTCGTGCCAGCCGTGAGTGCGCCGCTCGATTTGAAGGCGCGGGACCTCGGCATTGCGATAAATCCTGCGGCGTATGTTCATTCACTGCCGATAGAGGCGGGATTTGTCGGCGCGGACAATGTCGCGGTGCTCATTGCGGAGGAGCCGTACAAAAGCGAGAAGACGCGGCTCATCATCGATATCGGCACGAATGGCGAAATCGACCTCGGCTCAAGGACGCGGCTCCTGTCGACGTCGTGCGCGACGGGGCCTGCGCTCGAGGGCGCGGCGATAAAGCATGGCATGAGGGCGGCGCGCGGCGCGATAGAGCGCGTGAAAATAGACGCGAAGACGTATGAGCCAAGCTACAAGGTGATAGGGAATGATAAGTGGCAATCAATAAAGACGGGCGAGCCAGTCGAGGAAAATGACGTGAAGCCGCGCGGGATATGCGGCAGCGGCATCATCGATGTGATGGCGGCACTGTATGACGCGGGCGTCATCGCGAAGAGCGGGCGCATCAAGAGCGCGCTCGCGAGTGTGACGACGCGCGTGCGTGAGACGGGCGGCATGTGGGAGTATGTCGTCGCGTGGGCGAGCGAGACGGAGACGGGGCGCGACATCGTGGTGACGCAGGCCGACGTGCGCGCGGTGCAGCTCGCGAAGGCGGCACTCTATGTCGGCGCGCGGTATCTGATGGAGCAGTACGGCGTCAGCGAGGTGGACGAGGTCATACTCGCGGGCGCGTTTGGCAGCTACATTGACAAAAAAAGCGCGATGACGATAGGCATGTTCCCCGCGTGTGACATAGAGCGCGTCCGAGCTGTCGGAAACGCGGCGGGCGAGGGCGCGCGCATGGCGCTCATATCGCTCGCGAAAAGGAGAGAAGCCGCGCGCGTCGCGCGCGAGGTCGAATTCGTCGAGACGGCAGTAGAGCCCGACTTCCAAGAGAGATTCATGGATGCGCTCGCGTTCGGGGAGAGGTGAAATAACCCTCTCCGCCTCGCATTCGCTCGGCACCTCCCCCATTGGGGAGGCTGGCGTTACAGAGTCTGAGATTATTTACATTAGCTGTATCGGTTCATTAGGAAAAATGTAATTGCGCATTTCCATTGTAATCGAAAGTGCGTAGCTTGCTGCTTGTAGAGTGAATGACTGTCATTCGCTTTCAATTATATCGTAAAGCACCGCTTTCGCGATGCCTCCCACCTTGGGGGAGGTGCCCCGCAGGGGCGGAGAGGGTTGTGAAGTTATTCGAGAAAGTTATTATAAAAATTCGCAGGAAAAATTTTAAAATTTCTTGCGAATTTTTTGTTTTTGCTATTGCATACTAAACCTATATGATATATAATAAGGCACATAAAACATAGCAAGCCAATATGAATTGATAAACAAATTGGCGAGCAAATACGAATTGATGGTAAGACATCGATTTCAGAGGTGATGTGCTACGATGGACACGAGGATTTATTGGGAAAGGCGTTATCGTAATGGCAGGGATTATCGAATGTGTTGCTGTTCGATGGCAGCCTGACGATGAAGAAGCAAAATCGTGATGAACGATTAGAAATTTAATGAAGAAAATTGAAAGCGAAAATAAAATTCAAGACGAATAGAAAGAGGGACATTATCATGAGCAAGAATTATAAATTTGAGACACTTCAGATTCATGTTGGCCAGGAGAAGGCAGACCCCGTCACGGACTCGCGCGCGGTGCCTATTTATCAGACGACGTCGTATGTGTTCCACAATGCGCAGCACGCGGCTGACAGGTTCGGCCTCCGCGATGCCGGCAATATCTACGGCCGCCTCACGAATTCGACGGTCGATGTGCTCGAGAAAAGGGTCGCGGCTCTCGAGGGCGGCGCGGCTGGCCTCGCTGTCGCGTCAGGCGCGGCGGCTGTGACGTACGCGATCACGGCGCTCGCGAAGGCGGGCGATCATGTCGTTGCGCAGAACACGATTTACGGCGGCACGTTCAATCTTTTGAAGCTCACGCTGAAGGAGTTCGGCATTGAGACGACGTTCGTCGACGCGCACAATCTCGATGAGGTCGAGGGCGCGATAAAGGAGAACACGAAGCTCGTCTATCTCGAGACGCTCGGCAACCCGAACAGCGACATCCCGGACATCGACGCCATTTCCGCCATTGCGAAGAAGCACGGCCTGCCCGTCGTCGTTGACAATACGTTCGGCACGCCGTATCTTTTCCGTCCGCTCGAGCACGGCGCGAATATCGTCGTCCACTCGGCGACGAAGTTCCTCGGCGGCCACGGCACGACGCTCGGCGGCGTCATCGTCGACGGCGGCAATTTCGATTGGAAGGCGAGCGGCCGCTATCCGCAGATTTCCGCGCCGAATGAGAGCTATCATGGCATCTCGTTCGCCGATGCCGCGGGTCCTGCCGCATTTGCCACGTATATCCGCGCGATACTCCTGCGCGATGAGGGCGCGACGCTTTCGCCGTTCAACGCGTTCATCTTGCTGCAGGGCATAGAGACGCTGTCGCTGCGCATCGAGCGCCATGTCGAGAACACGAAGAAGGTCATCGAGTATCTCTCGAAGCATCCGCTCGTCGAGCATGTCAATCATCCGTCGCTCCCAGAGCATCCAGACCATGCGCTGTATGAGCGCTATTTCCCGAATGGCGGCGCATCGATATTCACGTTCGAAATCAAGGGCGGCCAGAAGGAAGCGTTCACGTTCATCGATCATCTCGAGCTGTTCTCGCTGCTCGCGAATGTCGCCGATGTCAAGAGCCTCGTCATTCACCCGTACACGACGACGCACGCGGAGCTCTCGCCGGAGGAGCTCGCGGAGGCGGGCATAAAGGTCAACACGATACGTCTCTCCATCGGCACGGAGAATGTCGATGACATCATCGCCGACCTCGAGCAGGGCTTCGATGCCGTCCGTGCGCTGAAGAAGTAATACTCTATCTCTCACAATTTCATAAAAAATATGCTCCTATTTTTGAAGGCAGGTTGCCAATCAAAGTAGGAGCATTATTTTTTTATGTTACGGTATTTAATTGAAAACGTAGTACGTTCAATAAATCACAATAATTTTTGATACGATTTTTATTGCGAGAGCGTAAATTTTGTTCAGATGATTTTATTTTGATGATGCGGCTTTGTGGGCGAGGCCAATGACGAGTCCCAGTATTGCGGGAGCGACCCAGCCCATGCCCGCGTCGGCGAGCGGCATGGATTTCGAGATGGATGATGCGATGGGGACGCCGAGCGATGCGACGAGGTCGATGGCGGCCGAGATAATCGTGATGGCGAGTGTCCATGTGAATACGCGCCTGTCGTAGGAGAATGAGCGTCCGACGATGCAGAGGATGATGAGCACGATGGTCAGCGGGTAGAGGAACATGAGCACGGGGATAGAGACGGAGATGATTTTCGAGAGGCCCTCGTTCGCGATGATGAACGATATGACGGAGAAGAGGACGGCGCATTTTTTCTGCGTGCAGTATTTCGGGAAGAGCTCGGCGAATGTCGTGCTGATGGCGGTGACGAGGCCGATGGATGTTTTCGCGCAGGCGACGGTCACCATGATGCCGAAAAAGACGCTGCCAGCGATGCCGAAGTAGTGGCGCGCGATGGCCGCGAGCGCGAGACCGCCGTCGGCGCTGATGCCGATGACGGTGCGCGACTGTGCGCCGATGAATGTGAGCGCGCAGTATATGAGCGCCATGAGTCCCATCGAGAATACGCCGGATTTGATGGCGGCGAACGATGTTTTCGTCGGCGACTTCACGCCGAGGTCGTGAATGACGTTGATGAGTATGATGCCGAAGGCGAGCGATGCGAGCGCGTCCATCGTGTTGTAGCCCTCGAGGAAGCCTTTGGAGAATGGGCGCGTGAGATAGTCGGCTGTCGGCGCGGCGTCGGCCATGCTGCCCATCGGGCTGATGAGCGACGTGACGACGAGGATAGCGAGCAGTACGAGGAAAATCGGGTTGAGGATTTTGCCGACCCATGTGAGGATGCCCGACGGACGAAGCGAGAAGAACAGGACGACGGCGAAGAAGATGAGCGAGAAGATGAAGAGCACGAGGCGCACGGTGTCGTCGGAGAGAAATGGTGCGACGCCGACCTGAAACGATGTGGTCGCCGTCCTTGGTATGGCAAAGAGTGGGCCAATCGTGAGGTAGAGCGCGACGGTGAAGAAGTAGGCGAACGCTTTGCCCGCCTTTTGGCTCATGTCGAAAAGGCCGTTGCTTTCGGAGAGCGCCATGGCCGCGATGCCCGCGAGCGGGAGTCCTACGCCCGTGATGGCGAAGCCAATGGCTGCGGGCACGGCCGCCGAGCCCGCCATCTGTCCCATGAGCACGGGGAATATGAGATTGCCCGCGCCAAAAAATAATCCAAACAGCATTGATGAAATGACCGTGTATTGTTTCATGGTCAGCTTTTCGTTCATGCTGCTGCACCTCCTATTGTTGTGTGATATGATGATGTAATAAGTGAAACCCTCTCCGCCCCTGCGGGGCACCTCCCCCAAAGTGGGAGGCATAGCGAAAGCGGTGCTTCACAATATAATTGAAAGTGAACGGTAGTCTTTAACTTTACAAACAGCAAGCTACGCGATTTCAATTACGATGGAAATGTGCAATTACGCTTTTCCTGATGAATCGATTTGGCTAATGTAAATAATCTCAGAATCTGTGACGCCAGCCTCCCCAATGGGGGAGGTGCCGAGCGAATGCGAGGCGGAGAGGGTTATGAATTGAATGAAGCGATTACTGCAGTTCATCCACATGACGCAAACTATGTTATTATACACGAATTTGTTGATTAATGAAATATAAATTTTCAATATGTGTGCTGACTGGGTGAAGTGTTAATAAATCACATCATAATTGATACGCAGTTCACTTATCATTATCGTCATTTCTCGAAATATCTTTGAATTTTATAAAGGAATCTCATGATTTGCGTCGAATAGATATGTATAGGCATCATGATTAAACGATAAATAAACATTCAAATTTTAAAATTATAGAGAGGGAGTTTTTCATGGGAAAGGTCAGTATCACAAAGGGGCAGGTGCTTCACCGCATGACCGACGCTGTGGAGACGGTCGAGATCGTGCTGAAGGGCAGCGTCGCCGTGACGGATGGGGCGGACATCACGATGCACGCGCGGCAGGGGTCCATCATCGGCGCTTTCCACGACGCGGGCGACAAGTACGGCTACGACTACATCGCGGACGAGGACACGCTGCTTTTCACGTATGACTACAGCAATGAGGAGGACCTCGTTTCGACGCTGAAATCGAACGACGCCATTTTGCCGGTCATCGCGGCGCAGAGTTTCGCGATGGTGAACAGTTTCCTCGATGTGCTCGTGTCGATTTACGAGGAGGGCAATGAGCTCTACAACGACCTTAAAGCGGGTTACGAGGATTACCGCGACATCTGCGTGAAGTTCATGACGGCGCCGAAGAGGTACGATGCCGTCGAATTTCTCATGCCGCCCGAGCGCCCGAGCATGGTCGGCGGCTGGCAGGAGGAGCTGTGCCGCGCGTATCGCGACAAGGATGCGCAGCTGAAAAAAGGCTACTACACGGTCGATGAGGGGCTCAGCATCGGCAGCATCATGATTGCGGGTGAATTCGCGCGGACGATACACAAGGAAATCGGCGACGCGCAGGCGTACATAAAGGCGACGAAAGTTCGCACGGACGAGTTTCTCAAGGACTACTACATGCAGAAGGCGAAGCTCGACCACGCGAACAGCGCCGAGGCAAAGGCGGCGGGCACGGGCACACTGCCGAAGATAACGAACGCGATGGACAAGATACTGACGTACGCAGGCGTGAGCACGGAGATTGCGGAGGCGCTGAAGCGCGACATAAAGGCATTCGTGAATGCGCCGAACCAGCGCGAGAAGTCGGACGAGATGAGAAAACTGCGCGCGGACATTGGCAAGAATTTCTACGCAGTCTACGAGGCGGCATTTTTCAAGAGCATGGAGGTGCCCATCATCCCCGCCGAGGTGAAGATGATGTTCCTGTTCGGCTTCATCGACGAGGAGCTCGCGGGCGAGGCGAATACGGCCGCGCTCTATAAGATTTCGCTCTTGTGGGAGGATGACCCGAGCGGCAACGTGCTGACTGTCTACGATTGGCTCAAGAAAATCTACAGCGGCGAGGTCATGCCGTCGAAGAACGATCTCGACACCGATTGGCCGGAGCACCTACGGGAGCAGGTCCGCTACGCGAATATCACACAGGAGCAGGCCGATGCGCTCGCGAACGACCGCCGTGCGATGGTGCATTTCGAGATAACGAACATGGTTGCGTCGGCGAACCGCATCACGCATGGCAGCCTGTTCTCATTCATACCGACGTTCTACGCAGGCGTCGTGACGAAATCGCTCGACTCGTGCTTCGCGAGCCCGAAACGCGTTCATGAGGCGATTGACAAAATCCGCGACATCGATTTCGGCTGCTTCTACAGGCCGACGTTCACGACGTACCCTGAGCTCAAAATCAATCGCTTCGACTACGACGTCGAGGTGCTGCCGTACGTCATACTCATGCCGAATTTCGGCAGCCGCGGCGCGATGTGGCAGGAGATCGAGGGCCGCGTGCGCACGACGCCGTCGCGCATGATGATTTCGATTTTCCACTCCGTGAGCATCGAGGATACGATGATACAGCTGTGCGCGCAGTTCCGCTGGGAGATGTGCCGCCGCATACAGGGCGTGCACTACAGCGACATCACGGACAAATCGCTCACGTCGGAGTACATCAATTATCTGCAGTTCTACAAGAAAAATCACGAGCTCTCGGGCGAGATGAAGGACAAGGTGAAGTCGGAGCTGCAGCGGTTCCATAATAATTACCGCAACGTCTTCGCCTCGGACTATGAGATGTTCCTCAAAAATGAGGCGAACGGACTGCCGCGTCTCACGAAAGTTGCGCGTGAGATACTGTTCCGCTACTGCACGTTCTCGACGAAATACAGGCGCGCGCTCGCCATCAACCCGCAGTATCAGCCCGTCATAGAGCGCTGGAAAGTGAAGGTCGCCGCAAAGCTCCACGCTTTCGACCTCTACCGCCGCAAGATACTCACCATGACGGATAAACTGCCGCCCGAGGTCGAGCTCGAGGCCGAGTATATGAAACTGTTCACGAGCAACCCAGGGCAGGATAGGGTGTGAGCGGAGAATTGTAAGCATCTGTAAACGTTTGCTGAGTGTAAATTTCATTGATTTGCTTAACAACAGCAAATTTGAACAATACGTTCAAATTCATACGTTTTGCGACCCTCTCCGCCCCCTGCGGGGGCACCTCCCCCAGAGTGGGAGGCATAGGATGAGAGGGCTTTGCGCTAAAACTGTACGAATGAATAAAGCTGCACGACTTCATTAGTCGATTATTTAGCTAGTAAATCGATTCATCTAAATGTAAATAATCTCAGAATTTGTGGAGCCAGCCTCCCCAATGGGGGAGGTGCCGAGCGAATGCGAGGCGGAGAGGGTCAATCGTTCATCAAAATATACAAAAATAAAATCACCGCATAGGTTTCGTCATCCTGTGCGGTGATTTTTTATGGAAAATTTTCGCTTGATTCGTTTAATTCGTTTAATATGTCACGCGCATCATCATCCTCCGATGATGCGCTTTATGAGGTTCACGGTGAATTCGCAGGTCTCGTCCGAGGTGATGTGTATGGATTTTGTGCCGTTTATGGAGAGGGTGCTGTCATCGAAGCTCACTTCTTCGATGTCGTCGTATTTGAAGAATTTAGGCTCCTCAGAAAGCACGATGCCCGTCGGTGTGATGAGGTAGCCCTCGTCGCCTTTGCCGAAGAGCGTGTCGTCGTAGAGGAGGAACACATCGTCGAGATATTCGATGTAGCCTGCTCCGTAGCTCTTCGCCGCATTGATGCATTTTTTGTTGAATTTTTCCGGCGACGGTCTATAGGCGAGGTAGACGCCGCTCGGCAGCTCGCCCATGTCGTTCAATATGGAGAGAACTCGTTTGCGCGTAAGCGGCAGTGTGTTTATGATTGGCTCGTTTTCAACGATGTTCATGATGGCGGTCAGCACGTCGCGCTCGAAAAGATTAGAGCCGTCGCTGGCCTTCGACGCGATTTTGACGCCGTTGACGATGAGCGCGTCTTTTTTCGTGCTGACGTCATTGATGGCTTCGTACGGAATGAAGAATGGCTTGTCGGGCAGGACAATGCCGCTCCGCGTCAGGAAGTAGCCTGCCTCGCCGCTGCCGAACGTCGTGTCGTCGTGGAGCATCATGACGTGCGATGGGCCGTCGGCATAATTGTGGCCGTATTTTTTGATGGCGTTGTGGCATTTTTTCTGAAATTTCTCAGCCGATGGCACGCGCGTCGCGTATGTATAGCTCTCGGGGAACGTGCTGTTGATGGACTGAATGATTTCGTCGAATGAGTCTTTCGTGAGTGGCAACATGGTCTGACCTCCTTCGGCGTCGTCCGCTGGCGAATCCGCCTCTGCGGGCGCATTTGTCGGCTCTGTCTCATCTGTGGTCGCAGGCGTATCCGCTGGCTCAACGGCATGCGCCTGCTCTGCCGCTGTAGCTAATTCCATAGAATCGTTTTGCGCCGCTGCATCCGTTGGTGCTGTTGTCGCTGTCGTCTCTGTCTGCTCTGGCAAATCTGCTGATGTCGCCAAATCAGCTGAGGCGGCCAAATCGGACGCCGCTGTGGGCACTGTGTCGTCGGCTATTGCATTGGGCTGAACGGCGCTTTCGGCTTCGCTCGCGATGTCACCTGTGACGCTTGGTGTAACGTCTGTCGCGTTTGATTCGGATTCATTCGCGATGTCAACTGTTGTGATTGTCGTGCTTGTCTCGTTTCCGCCCGCGCCGCTTTGCGTCATATCCGTCGCTTTCATTTCTCCTGCGCCGCTTTGCGTTTCGCTCGTCGCATCGCTCATCGTCGGCGCCGCGAGCGGCGCCTCCTTTTCGCTCTCGCTTGCGCCGTCGTGCGGCTCGCTTGCGCTCGCCGCCGCTTGCGCTTGTGCCGCGCCCACGCTTGCGGCCGCGTCCGTCGCTTCTTTGGCCGCGAGCGCTGCGGCAGCGACAGCGGCGACGCCGGCGACCTTTGCCGCACCGCTCGAGATGCTTGGGTCTGTCGCCTCGCTCGCTGACGATGTCAGCTCGCTTTGCGTTGTTGACGCGCTTTCATCGATTGGCGCGTCTGCGCTCGGCGTCTCGCCTTGAGCCGATTCAGCGTGGTTGTCATTTTCCGTATCATTATCGACTGGCATCTCGTTTTGTCTATCAGCGTTCAAATTTTCTTGTTCGGCTTCTTCTTCCGCCTTTTTCTGCTCGAGCACGTCCTCTGTCTCTTCGGCGAGCTGAGACAGTAGAGCCGAGCGCTCATTTTCGTTCTTGCATTTGTCGACGTATTCTTTCGCCGCGCCGACGAAATTCAGCCGCGCGAAATAGACATTGTGACCCGCCCAGTCCGTCGTGTCGGGATTTTCGAGGTCCACGTCCACATCGTCGTCGACACCCCAGAATTTCACATCGTGGACGGAGGCGGGTATCCAGTACGTGCCGCGCTGAAGCCCGATATTCGTGAGCCCCTCGTCATCCTCGTTGGCGTATATCTCGGGCATGAATTCGAGCATCGTGAGGAGGGCGGAGAGCACGGCGGGCGAGTCGACGAAAAGCATATTGATGTCGTCCGTCCATTCGGGGGTATCATCATCGCCTTCGAGCCCTTCGCCATCGAGCTCATACTTTGCCAGTATGTAGTCCGCCGTGAAGATGTCCGCACCCTCGAATGATGCGATGCGGAATATGTCAGGTGCGGCCTCTGGCATCAGCTCTAGAATGTCACGATAAGCGAGCTCGGAGCCGGGATTTTCGAGGCAGCGGCAGAGCCCTTCTATCGTCTGCTCCTTCGTCTGCCTGCCATTCTCATACCGTTTCATGATGTTTATCCTGCGGCCCTCGTTTTTGTCCGGCGTCTCAGTGATGGGAGGTATGCAGTCATCGTCGAGCAGCGTGGAATACAATTTATAGAAGAGCGCGAAGAAGCAGACGTTTCTAATGAAACTGTAAGCGAGCGACGGATAGTTGCGTTTCGTGATGGTGTCATTGATGAACCGCTTCGTGCGCGCCGAGTAAGAATTGCCTGTGATGGAGCGGCCGAGCGAGCTCAGCGCGTCCTGCGCCGTGTTCATGATTTCAGCCTTCACGGCGCCCTTTATCGCGCCGAATATGCCAAATCCGCCGCCCTGCCAGTTCGCCTTGTTCGCCTGCTCCTCGCTGGCGATCGCGTTGCGGAAATCCTGTATCGCCGCCTTGTCCTCGCTGATGGCCTGCGCGAGCTTCGTCTTGTTGACGGCGTCATCGACCATGTCCCAGAGGTCGCTTTTCGTGATGTGGTCGATGCCGAACTGCATCAGCACGTCAACGGCGTGGTCAAACAGCGGGTCGCACGACGACACGCAGAGGTGAGTGGTGAAATCGAAAAATTCATCGGGGTCGTCGAGGTCATGCTCATTGAGATAATGTCTGACTTTTTCCTCGACAAGATCGCCCCTGCGGCACGATTCGAAATTGAAAACGGCGCCCATTCGCTTGAAGAGCGCGTTGCCCTCGGGGATATTGACCTCGTATTCATCGGCGATGGTGAAATGGACGGCATGATCATCGTCGTCGTCATATTCGTCGTCATCCAGATCATCGAGCTCATCGTCATCGACGGATGCGATTTCCTCGTCATCATCGATGGGCGCCGATGATTGTATTGGCTCATCAGGCTCAGACACAGGCGCGGCGCTCCCTCCAGCAGCCGCCACATCGGCGACCTTCGTGCCGCAGTTGAAGCAAAACTTTGCGCCTTCAGGCAGCTTCGTTCCGCAATTATAACAAAACATAATGGAGCCTCCTTAATAATGATGAAATTTTGACCGATGAAAAACATTTCATTTAATTTGGTGATTCGGCGTGAGATATTCTCTTTGTCGCAATCATACCAAAATCAAATGAAAAAATCCATATTTAATGAAACAATTATATTTGAAAAAAGCACTTGAAAAAATTTTCCGTGCATGTATAATGTAAGTATAATGCTTACAATAAATTTGTAGCCAGCATTGAAGCTCATTTAATTTTACGAGATGTCACAGGAGGAATTTTCATGAGTGAGAAAGCAATCGAGCAAGTGAAGGAAAACGTGAAGGCCATGATGGCGGCGCCGAGCTGCTGCGCAGAGGCGAAGGCGGCGGGCGAGAAGTGGCTCAAGGCGGTTGGCACGGCCGACGAAAAGAGGGAGACGGCCGCGCTCATAAAGGAGCTCGAGGAAGACGTCACGACGATTGACGGGCTCATAGCGTTCGCATCGTCGGCGGACGGCGAGAAAGTATTCGGCAAAGAGGCCGCCGCGTCCATGACGAAGAGCGCGAAAGAAGCAAAAGCCAAAGGCGAGAAATATTGCATCTGCCCAGCCTGCCAAGCCATCGCGAAAATTCTCCCGCTAAAGGGCGAGCTGCTTAAGTAAAAGCGAAAAATGATTTCAATAAAAATGCACCCTACGTTTGCGGGGCGCATTTTTTGTTGGCGCATGCATCATTTTATGATGACAGCGCGAGTGAAGGTGAAAGATTTTAGCGAGGACAAAATCTTGAAATGGCGAGAAAAAACATTTAAAATAGTAGAAAAGAGGTGAGTCTATTGACGAACGCAAACAGAGAGAAGTATCTCGAAAAAGTGAAGCACTTGAGGCTTATCGATGATATATTCTTTAATATTTGCTTTGATGACAATATCAAGTGCATGAATCTCTTGCTGCGCATTATACTGAACAACAGGAATATTTCTGTAATAAAGGTGACAACGCAGAAAACGATGCCGAATCTCTACGGTCGCGGCGTGCGGTTTGATGTGCTCGCCACGGATGGAAAGCAGTTCTTCGAGTGCGAGGTGCAGCGTAGCGACGAGGGTGCAAATCCGCGACGCACGCGTTTCCATGTCAGCATGATAGACTCGCGCGAGGTCGCAAAAGGCACGAAATTCAAGGAATTGCCAGAAATATATGTCATATTCATAACAGAAAATGATGTGTGGGGCAATGGGTTGCCGCTCTATCACGTCAAAAAGACGATAGCGGAGAACGGCAAGAGCTTTGATGACGGCACGCATGCGGTGTACGTGAATGGCGCGTACCGTGACGACAGCGACATAGGGAAGTTGATGCATGATTTCTTCTGCGAAGATCCAGACGACATGTATTTCGAGGATTTGAAAAACACAGCGAAAATATTCAAGGGGACAGAAGGAGGGCGAAATACCATGTGCAATGCGATTGAGGATTTAGTAGTGGCTGAAAGAGCCGAGTCGGAGGCAAAAGGCAGAGCTGAGGGCAGAGCTGAGGGCAAAAAGGAGACACGTATTGAAAGCATCAAGAACATCATGAGAAATTTTAACGTGACAGCGGAGAAAGCCATGCAAGCATTGGAAATCCCTGCTGATGAACGCGCGATATATTTGCCCTTGATTCTGAACTGAAACGGGAGAACCATACACGGGCACAGGAGGGCGAAATACCATGTGCAAGGCGATTGAGGATTTAGTAGTGGCTGAGAGAGCTGAATCAGAGGCAAAAGGCAGGATTGAGGGCAGAGCCGAGGGGAGAGCAGAAGGTAAAAAAGAGACAAGCATAGAAAATATCAAAAAAATTATGGAAAGCCTCAATACAGATGTGTATAGAGCTATGGATATTTTGCAGATACCAGCCGATGAGCGTGCGATATATTTGCCGCTGGTTTCAAATTGAATAGTTACGAAAACGGAGCTGTTGCCGCGAAGTGCAATGGCTCTTTTTTGATGCGCGGTCAAATCGTTTGGTAAAATTTTTGTTTCGTCAAATCGTCTTCATGGCGGAGCGATTTTCACTGCTTAAAAATTTTTTCGTGGCATTTGCTTTTGAATCGACGATATTCACGACACATTTCATTTAATTGTTTTATATGATTCTCATAGATGATATAATAAATGCTATGTTATGAGTGAACGCTATCACAAAAATGAAGTGGGAGGTGGGCAGCGCTCGGCGCTGGTACACGATGAGGAAGACATTTCTGATGGGGAATGAGGCCATCGCGATGGGGGCCATCGCGGCGGGGGTGAATCTCGTCGCGGGCTATCCCGGCACGCCGTCTACGGAGGTGCTCGAGACGGTGGCGAAGCACAACGACGGCAGCATCTATGTCGAGTGGTCGACGAATGAGAAGTCGGGCATGGAGGTCGCGGCAGGCGCGGCGTACACGGGCGCGCGCTCGATGGTGACGATGAAGCAGGTCGGGCTGAACGTGGCGTCTGACCCGCTGATGTCGCTCGAGTACATCGGCGTGAAGGGCGGCATGGTCGTGATGGTCGCCGACGACCCGGGCCCCATATCGTCGCAGACGGAGCAGGACACGCGTCACTATGCGGCGTTCTCGAAGCTGCCGTGCTTCGACCCGTCGAGCGTCGAGGAGGCGTACTGGATGATACAGGACGCCTTCGCGCTGTCGGAGCGGTACGGCACGCCTGTTTTTTTCCGTCCGACGACGCGCGTCTGCCACGGCTACGCCTCAATAGAGATAAAGGAAAAATCGGAGTACTATGTGAACAAGCCCGAGGGCTTCAAAAAGGACACGATGCGATGGGTCATTTTCCCGCGCACGGCGTTCCTCAATCATCAGAAGATAGAGAAACGAAACGAACAGCTCGGCGATGCGTTTTCAGATTACAGGAGAAATATCATAACGCTTGGCAATGGGGAAACAACGTCGCGGCGTGGCATCGCGACGCACGGCATCAGCTATACATATACGCAGGAGGCACTCGAGGCGCTGCGTTCGTTCGTAAATGACGATGAGCGAGCGGCCATGCCCGACGTGATGAAGGTGTCGACGCCGTTCCCGTTCCCCGAGCGGCTCGCGGTCGATTTCCTGCGGGGCAAGGACGAGGTGCTCTGCATCGAGGAACTTGACCCCGTCATTGAGCGCGAGCTCACGTACGTATGCGGCAAGTATGGCCTTCATGTGAAAATTCGTGGCAAGCTCACGCACGACGTCGTAAATGCGGGCGAGAACACGATCGACTCCGTGAAAAAGAGCATCGTGGACTTCATGGGATGGCAGGATGCGGCGACGGTGCGCGACGCCACGATGAATGGCGACACGTGCGAGACACCGGAGCTGCCTGTGCGCCCGCCCGTGCTCTGCGCAGGCTGTCCGCATCGTGCGTCGTTCTATGCCGTGAAGGTGGCCATGCGCGGCAAAAAGACGATATTCTGCGGCGACATCGGCTGCTACACGCTCGGCAACGCCATGCCGCTCGACATGGTCGACACGTGCCTCTGCATGGGCGCGGGGCTTGGCATTGCGCAGGGTGTCGGCCACATCGAGCCAGACACGACGTGCTTTGCCTTCGTCGGCGACTCGACGTTTTTCGCGTCGGCTATGACGGGCGTCGTGAATGCCGTCTACAATGAGGCGGACATGGTGCTCGTCGTGCTTGACAATTCGACGACGGCGATGACAGGCCACCAGCCGCACCCGGGCACGGGTCACCGCATGATGGAGCTCGCGGAAAACTACAAGAAGTCCGCTGAGGATGTCGCGAACCGTGTCAGCATCGAGAAAGTCCTCGAGGGCATGGGCGTCGCGGCTGTCGAGGTCGTCAATCCACTCGACCACAAAAAGGCAGTCGAGGTCGTGAAGCGCATGGCGGCCATGCGCGGCGTGAAGGCCATCATCATGCGCTCGCCATGCGTGATGATCGTGAAGCACGACAAGCCGCTCGCAGTTGACTCGCAGAAGTGCGTTGCCTGCAAAAAGTGTATAAATTCGATTGGCTGTCCTGCCGTCATCATGAAGGGCGGCAAAGCGTTTATCGATGCGTCGTCGTGCACGGGCTGTGCGCTCTGCGCGAAGGTCTGCCCATTCGGGGCGATAGGATGACAGGGAGGGAGCTTTCTGATGAAGAATAACATTTTTTTCTGCGGCGTGGGCGGCCAAGGCACCGTGCTCGCATCGAAGCTCATTGCGTCGGCCGCAATGAAGCGCGGCATTCCCGTGATGAGTGCCGAGACAATCGGCATGGCGCAGAAAGGCGGCTCCGTTTTCAGCTTTCTTAGGCTCGGCGATGGGCTCCACTGTCCGATGCTCGCGTCGGGCGCGGCTGACATCATCATCGGATTTGAGCCGGCGGAGACGGTGAGGAGTCTCAGGTATTTGAAACCGGATGGCTGTGTCATCGTCAGCAGCCATCCGATAATGCCTGTCACGGCGGTGCTCAAAGGCTCGAACTACACGGGCGCGGAGATGATAGACTATTTGAAGAAGAAAGTAAAAAATCTCACGGTCGTCGACACCGATGAGGCGACGCGCTCGATTGGCTCGGCGAAATCGATGAACATGGTGCTGCTCGGCGCGGCAATACGCACGGGTGCGATTGACCTCTCGATTGACGACATCAAAGCGGCAATGAGGGAACGCGTGAAGCCCGAGTTTGTCACGATGAATGAGAAAGCGCTTGATTATGTGAAATAATAATCGTAACGCGTGAGCGTTATTTTAATAGATAGATGTATCATCATAAGGGGGAGAATGAAATGAAAATCAGCGAGAAACAGCTGGAGGAAGTCAATGACCGCATAAGAGCGCTTGTCGCGGCGGACAGTTTCTATGGCAAGAAGCTCGAGGCTGCGGGCATCACGGAGGTGCACAGCGCAGAGGAGTTCGAGGCGTTGCCGTTTTCGGAGAAAAAGGATTTGCGCGACGCGTATCCGCTCGGCCTCATGACCGCGCCGGAGAAGGACATCGTGCGCATTCATTCGTCGTCGGGCACGACGGGGCTGCCGGTCATCATTCCGTACACGGCGAAGGACGTCGATGACTGGGCGATACAGTTCAAGCGCTGCTATGAGATGGCGGGCGTCACGAAGTTTGACCGCGTGCAGATAACGCCGGGCTATGGCCTCTGGACGGCGGGCATCGGATTTCAGAACGGTGCGGAGAAGCTCGGCGCGATGGTCATTCCGATGGGACCGGGCAACACGGAGAAGCAGATACAGATGATGGTGGACATGAAGTCGACGGTGCTGTGCTCGACGTCGTCGTATGCGCTGCTGCTCGCCGAGGAAATCGAGAAACGCGGCATCCGCGACAAAATTCATCTCAAGACGGGTGTCATCGGCTCCGAGCGCTGGAGCGAGGCGATGCGGCGCAGCATCAGGGAGAAGCTTGGCATCGAGCTCTACGACATATACGGTCTGACGGAGGCATACGGCCCGGGCATCGGCATCAGCTGCAAATACGAGTGCGGCATGCACTACTGGGACGACTACGTTTATATAGAAATCATCGACCCTCATACGCTCAAAACCGTGCCGGACGGCGTGGAGGGCGAGATCGTCATCACGACGCTCGTAAAGGAAGGGGCGCCGCTCATACGCTACCGCACGCACGACATATCGCGCATACTGCCGGGCGACTGCGAATGCGGCTCGAAATTCCCGCGTCTCGACACGATAAAGGGACGCACGGACGACATGGTGAAGATAAAGGGCGTCAACGTGTTCCCAAGCCAGATCGAGGAAATACTCGCGTCGATCCCCGAGGCGAGCAGCGAGTACCAGATACGCATCTCGCATCTCGACGGCAAGGACACGATGCGCCTCTATGTCGAGACGACGGGCCATACGGACTTCGCGGAGCTCGCAAAGAAAGTCGCGCGCAAAGTAAAATCGAAGATTGGCTTCACGCCGCTCGTCAAGGTCGTCGAAGTCGGCCTCCTGCCGCGCAGCGAGAAGAAGACAAAGCGCGTATACGATGAGAGATATGATACGAAATAATACGTCTAGTTGTATGCATTTTTGAATTTGTACCCGTCGGGTACAAATTCAAAATCAGTCGCCGCGATATGAAGAAGGACTGCCAAAAGTGACTAAATTTAGGCGCTTTGGCAGTCCTTTTGATGTGAGCTTATGGCTATCCCCGAGGCGATGCCAGTCCGAAGTAGCCTAGCGATTTCATATAGGCTCTTTGGCTGGCTCCGAAGCGGCGTGTTTTCGCTTTTGCCGCGAGGAGCAAAGGAAACGCTGATTAATTGAGGTAGGAGTATTGACGAGAGATTTTTTCGTATAGCAAGGAGATGCAAAGAAGCGTAGTGGTGCTACGCTGATGAGCATCGACGAAGATATACGGAAAAAAATCCGTCAAGACGACTGCCGAAATAATCAGTGTTTCCTTAAGCCTTAGAGCCTATCGAAATTGCGCAGTGGATGAGGACTGGCATCGCCGAGTCATTTTCTATCTGATTTTTGATTTAAGATTTTGTATACAGTATTATTTAATATTATTCACCATTTCTATTGACAACTCAGTTGTATAGTTGTAAACTTACAGACAGTAAAGCATTGGAGCTTGCAGATGGATTTATTCCGTCTGCAGGCTTTTTTGTTTTCAAAACAATTTTCAGCGGAGACGACGACATTTCGCGCAAACGATTTGTGGTGGTCGAGGAAAATGGAGGGATGAAGCATGGGATTCATGAACTGGGTGAAGCACTGGAAAACGCTTGTCGGCGTGTCGGTCGTCTCGGCGGCACTGCTCGTGAGCGGCTGCGGCGGCAGCGGGAGCGCGGTCGGCGGCTCGTCGTCGGGCGGCGCGGCAAAGTCGGACACGGTGAAGGTCGGACTTCTCCATTCGCTGAGCGGCACGATGGCCATCAGCGAGACATCGGTCAGAGACGCGGAGAAGCTCGCGATTGACGAAATCAATGCGGCTGGCGGCGTGATGGGCAAGAAGATTGAAATCGTCGAGGAAGACGGCGCATCAGACCCGCAGATTTTCGCAGAGAAGGCAAAGAAGCTCCTGTCGAGCGACAAGGTCGCGACGATATTCGGCTGCTGGACGTCGGCATCGAGGAAAGCGGTTCTGCCGGTCGTCGAGCAGCAGAACGGGCTCCTCTGGTACCCGACGCAGTACGAGGGCATGGAAGCGTCGAAGAACATCATGTACATGGGCTCAGCGCCAAACCAGCAGATTGTTCCAGCTGTCGAGTTCTTCTTGAAGCAGGGCAAAAAGAAGATTTTCCTCGTCGGCAGCGACTATGTGTTCCCGCAGACGGCTAACCGCATCATAAAGGCACAGCTCGCAGCGCAGGGCGGCGAGTGTGTCGGCGAGGAGTACACGCCGATGGGCTACACGGACTACGCGACGATCATCAGCAAGATCAAGGCCGCAAAGCCAGACGCAATCATCAACACGCTCAACGGCGACTCGAACGTCGCATTCTTCAAGCAGCTCAAGGACGCCGGGATTTCGGCGGCTGACATGCCGGTCATGTCGTTCAGCATCGCTGAGGAAGAAATAAAGGGCATCGGCGCACAGAACGTCGCCGGCCACTATGTATCGTGGAACTATTACCAGACGACGAAGACTCCTGCGAACGAGAAATTCGTCGCGGCATACAAGAAGGCGTACGGCGCAGACCGCGTGACGGACGACCCGATCGAAGCAGCATACGATGCGGTCTATCTCTGGAAGGCAGCCGTCGAGAAGGCGAAGAGCTTCGACGTTGCCGAGGTCACGAAGGCAGCGAAGGGCCTCACGTTCGACGCGCCTGAGGGCCAGGTCAAGATCGACGGCGACAATCAGCACCTCTTCAAGACGGTGCGCATCGGCATCGTGAAGGACGACGGTCTCATCTACGAGGTCGAGGCAACAGAGCCTGTGAAGCCAGACCCATACCTCAAGACTTATGACTGGGCAAAGGGCCTCGGCGAGTAAGATGATTTGATTTGAAATAAGATATAGTGAAATGAACGCAAAATAATTTACCTGTATCTGGAATGGTGATTAATAATTGAATTTGGTGGCTGTTGTAATTTCAATGTTGATTGTCATTACAACAGCCTATATTTTTAGGGGTGATAGTGTATGGATGTGTCATTGTTTGCCGTTGCTTTCAACGGCGTGAGCCTAGCGTCGATTCTCCTGCTCGCGGCGGTTGGCTTGTCCGTGACGTTCGGGCTCATGGGCATCATAAACATGGCTCACGGTGAATTCATCATGATTGGCGCGTACACCGCCTACGTCGTGCAGGGACTCCTCTTGAAATCGATAGGTGATGTGTACTACTTCGTGGCACTCATAGCGTCGTTTTTCGTTGCGGCGGCGTTCGGACTCGTACTCGAGCAGCTCGTCATAAAAAGGCTGTACGGCAGGGAAACAGACAGCCTGCTCGCGACATGGGGCGTGAGCCTCGTCATGCAGCAGCTCGCGCGCTCGATTTTCGGTGCGCCGAACGTGAACGTCGTGGCGCCGTCGTTCCTTAATGGCGGCATCACGCTGCTCGGCGCCACAATATCTTTCAAGCGCCTTTTCATCATCGCGCTCGTCGGCGTGACGCTCTTCTTCGTCTGGGCGCTCTTCTATCGCACGCGCTACGGCCGCAGGATGCGCGCCTGCATCCAGAACCGCGAGATGGCGCAGTGCCTCGGCATTCGCTCTGACCGCATCGACTCTACGACGTTCGCGCTCGGCAGCGGGCTCGCAGGCATCGCGGGCTGTGCGCTGACGCTCCTTGGCTCCATCGGCCCATCGCTCGGGCAGAACTACATCGTTGACACGTTCATGGTCGTCGTGCTCGGCGGCGTCGGCAAAATCATCGGTGCCGTGGCGGGCGCGTTCATCATCGGACTCTCGAGCACGGGCCTTGAGTTCCTCACGACGGCGTCCATCGCGAAAGCCGCCGTGCTGTTCCTCGTCATACTCTTCCTGCAGAAGAAGCCGCAGGGGCTTTTCGTCATTCGCAGTCGTTCGCTCGACTAGCGGTCTCAATCAAATGGGGTGATTAGGTTGGCAAACATAAAATATTGGCTTAAGGAGCCGAAAAATCTCATATTCATGGCGCTCATCGCGGTCATGCTGTTCATGCCGTTCACGCTGTCGCTTTTCAGGCTCACGCTGCTCGGCAAATTCATCTGCTACGCGATTGTCGCCATCGGCATTGACCTCATCTGGGGCTACACCGGCATATTGAGCCTCGGGCACGGCGTGTTCTTTGGCCTCGGCGCCTACGCAATGGCAATGGGCATGAAGATGGTCGCGACGGGCGGCGGCCTCGCGGATTTCATGAAAAATGGTGGCCTTACGTCGTTGCCCGCGATTTGGCGGCCATTCACGTCTGAGCCTGTCGCGTTCGCGCTCGTCGTCTTGATTCCGCTCGCGCTTGCGTTCTTCATGGGCATCATGACATTCACGAACCGCATACGCGGCGTCTATTTCTCGATACTTTCGCAGGCGCTCGCATGGGCGTTCGTCACGATTTTCATCGGCATGCAGAAATACACGGGCGGCACGAACGGCATCACGGGCTTCACGACGGTGTTCGGGCTGAAGCTCTCCGAGCCGATGACGATTGTCTACATATATTATGCGGCGGTCGTCGCGCTGTTCCTCGTCTACGTGTTCGCGACGTGGCTCATGAGCCGCCAGATGGGCAAGCTCCTCATCGCCATCCGCGACGGCGAGAACCGCACGTACTTCTCCGGCTACGACTCCAGCCGCTACAAGACGTTCATATACTGCATATCGGCTGTGCTCGCGGGCATCGCGGGCGCGCTCTACGTGCCGTTCGCCGGCATGATTTCGCCGCGCGAGATGGACATCGCGTTCTCGGTCGAGATGGTCATTTGGGTCGCCGTCGGCGGGCGCGGGACGCTCATCGGCGCCGTGATTGGCGCGATACTCGTCAGCGTCATGAAGACGGGCATCAGCGAGACATTCCCGAATATTTGGTCGTATTTCCTCGGCATACTGTTCGTGTGCGTCGTGCTCTTCCTGCCGAAAGGGCTCATGGGCATCTGGGACAGCATCAGAGGAAAGATGAAGTCGCGGCAGACGAAGGAAAATGAATCCGCCGCTGTGGAAGGGGGCGCAGCGTGATGGATCCGCTGCTGGAATTAAAACATATATCGGTCGAATTTGATGGGTTCAAGGCGGTCGATGATGTCAATGCGAGCATTGACGACAAGACGATACATTTCTTCATTGGCCCGAACGGCGCGGGCAAGACGACGCTGCTCGACGTCATCTGCGGCAAGACGCGCGCGGCATCGGGCGAGGCGGACTACCGAGGCGTCGGTGATCTTTTAAAGATGCGCGAGTTTGAAATCGTGAAGCACGGCGTCTGCCGAAAATTTCAGGTGCCGTCCATTTTCGCAAATCTATCTGTTTACGATAACATGCGCATATCAGTGAATCGCAACAAGAGCGTGTTCGGCGCAATTTTCGGTCACAATCAGTACCGTGACTCGCTCAAAATCATGGAGACACTTCATCTCGTCGGACTCGAGAAGAAAAAGCAGGACATAGCGCGCTCGCTCTCGCATGGGCAGAAGCAGTGGCTCGAAATCGCGATGCTGCTCGTGCAGGAGCCGAAGCTTTTGCTCCTCGATGAGCCGGTCGCCGGCATGGGCAAGCCCGAGACGGAGAAGACGGGCGAGATACTCGCGGCGATAAAGGACCGCTGTGCCGTCGCCGTCGTCGAGCACGACATGGACTTCGTCAAAAATTTCGCGGACGTCGTGACGGTCATGCACGAGGGCAAAGTGCTCACGGAGGGCAGCGCGGAGGAAGTCATGAAAAACGAGACGGTGCGCGACGTGTACCTCGGCCGCGGCGAAAAGGACGGGGATGGCAAATGATAGATATAAGGCATCTTGATGCGTGCTACGGCGAGAGCCGCGTGCTGAATGACGTGTCGCTCTCTGTCGGCGACGGCGAGATCGTCGCGCTCGTCGGCAGGAACGGCGTCGGCAAGACGACGACGCTCAAGAGCATCATGGGGCTCGTCAAAACGCCTGCGGGCAGCATAAAGCTCGGCGACACGGAGCTCATAGAGCTAGAGCCATACGAGCGGGCGCGGCTCGGCATCGGCTACGTGCCGCAGGGGCGCGACATTTTCCCGCAGATGACGGTCGAGGAAAATCTCATGCTCGGGCTCGAGGCGCGGACTGAGGAGAGCACGGACCTCGACGCAGTGCTTAATGACCTTTACGAGCTTTTCCCGATTGTGAAGAAATTTTTGCCGCGCAAGGGCGGCGACCTATCGGGCGGCCAGCAGCAGCAGCTTGCGATTGCGCGCGCGCTCATATCGGAGCCGAGGCTCCTCATTCTCGACGAGCCGACGGAGGGCATTCAGCCGTCCATCATTCAGGAAATCGGCGCCGCCATAAAGAAAATCAACAAGACGCGTGGGATTTCTATACTGATTGTCGAGCAATATCTCGATTTTGTCTTGTCAATTTCAGAAAAATATTATGTAATGGATAAAGGCCAGATTGTCATGGATGGTCTCGTGAGCGAGGCGGACCCAGCGGCAATTCAGGCAAAAATGATGGTGTCTTGAGGAACCACTTAGTAATTGAAGATTTGAAAATTAATCTGCGGTTCCTTAGAAGGAGGCAAAAGAAAAATGAGACTTGTGCCGAAGGACATGGAAAAGCTCATGCTGCATTACGCGGGCGCTCTTGCGCACGAGCGGCGGGCGCGCGGCCTGAAGCTGAACTACGTCGAGGCCGTGGCGTACATCAGCATGGAGCTCATGGAGATGGCGCGCGACGGGAAAAGCGTGACGGAGCTCATGCGCGACGGCCGTCACATACTGACGGCGGACGACGTGATGGACGGTGTGCCGTCGATGGTGCACGAGATACAGGTCGAGGCGACGTTCCGCGACGGGACGAAGCTCGTCACGGTGCATGAGCCGATACTGGAGCGGGAGGAGTGAGACGATGAGACCAGGCGAGATAATGACGGAGGACGGCGACATTGAGCTCAACGCTGGGCGCAAGACGCTCAAGATTTCCGTGAAAAATCTAGGCGACAGGCCGATACAGGTCGGCTCGCATTTTCATTTTTTCGAGGTAAATAAATTTCTCTCATTCCCACGCGACAAGGCGTATGGCATGAGGCTCGACATACCGTCGGGCACGTCGGTGAGGTTTGAGCCGGGCGAGGAGCGCGAGGTGACGCTCGTCGAGCTCGGCGGCAGCAAGAGGGCATTCGGAGCGAATAATCTGACGTGTGCGCGGGCGGACGAGACGACGCTGAAGCGGTCGCTTTTCAATGCGTATGTCAGGGGCTTTCGTGGCGCGAAATGGGGGGCAGAAGAATGAACAAAATCAGCCGTGAGAAATACGCGATGATGTACGGGCCGACGGTCGGCGACAGGGTGCGGCTCGCGGACACGAGCCTCGTCATAGAGGTGGAGCGCGACGCGACGGCGGCGGTATACGGCGACGAGCTGAAGTTCGGCGGCGGCAAGACGATGCGCGACGGCATGGGGCAGTCGGCACCGGTGACATCGAAAAACGGCGCGCTCGATCTTGTCATCACGAATGCGCTGATCGTTGACGCGGTGACGGGCATCGTGAAGGCAGACATCGGCATAAAGGACGGGAAAATCGCGGGCATCGGCAAGGCGGGCAACCCGGACATCATGGACGGCGTGACGCCGGGCATGGTCGTCGGCGCGTCGACGGAGGCGCTCGCGGGCGAGGGGCTCATCGTGACGGCGGGTGGCCTCGACACGCATATCCACTTCATCAGTCCGCAGCAGATAGAGACGGCGCTCTACAGCGGCATCACGACTATGGTCGGCGGCGGCACGGGTCCTGCGGATGGGACGAACGCAACGACGTGCACGCCGGGCCCGTGGAACATGGCGATGATGCTGCGCGCGGCAGATGAGTACCCGATGAATCTTGGATTTCTCGCGAAGGGCAACTGCTCCGATGTGCGCCCGCTCGTCGAGCAGATAGAGTCGGGCGCGATTGGCCTAAAAATTCACGAGGACTGGGGCGCGACGCCCGCCGTCATCGATGCGTGCCTCAAAGTTTCGGACGAATACGATGTGCAAACGGCCATTCACACCGACACGCTCAATGAGGCGGGCTGCGTCGAGGACACGATGGAGGCCATCGCGGGGCGCACGATACACACGTATCATACGGAGGGCGCGGGCGGCGGCCATGCGCCGGACATCATTCGCGCGGCGGGCTATGAAAATGTGCTGCCGTCGTCGACGAATCCGACGATGCCGTTCACGATGAACACGATCGACGAGCACCTCGACATGCTCATGGTCTGCCACCATCTCGACAGCCGCATTCCAGAGGACGTCGCGTTCGCCGACAGCCGCATTCGCCCCGAGACGATTGCCGCCGAGGACGTCCTGCACGACATGGGCGTATTCTCGATGATGAGCTCCGACTCGCAGGCGATGGGACGCGTCGGCGAGGTGATCCTCCGCACGTGGCAGACGGCGAGCAAGATGAAGGACGAGCGCGGGCCGCTGCCCGAGGACAGCGAGCGAAACGACAATTTCCGCGTCAAGCGCTACATCGCGAAATACACGATAAACCCCGCCATCATGCAGGGCATTTCGAAATACGTCGGCTCCGTCGAGAAAGGCAAACTCGCCGACCTCGTGCTCTGGAACCCCGCGTTCTTCGGCGTGCGCCCCGATATGATCATAAAGGGCGGTATGATTGTCGCGTCGAAGATGGGCGACCCGAACGCATCGATCCCGACGCCTGAGCCCGTATTCTATCGCCCGATGTTCGGCGCACACGGCGGCGCACGGACGGCGACGAGCGTTTCTTTCGTATCGGGCGCATCGTACGAGCTCGGCATAAAAGAAAAACTCGGCCTCGCGAAAATCGTTTTGCCCGTCTCCGGCACGCGCGACATCGGCAAGCACAGCATGGTGCTCAACGACCGTGCACCGAAAATCGAAGTCAACCCCGAAACATACGAAGTCAGAGTCGACGGCGAGAAAATCACGAGCAAGCCAGCGGAAAAACTTCCGCTTACGCAGCTCTATAATTTGTTCTGATATTTATGCTTATGTTATCAGAATATATTATGAAATGACTCGACGATGCCAGTCCTCATCCACTGCGCGATTTCGACAGGCTCTAATGCTGGCTTCCTCGCGGCAAAAGCGAAAACACGCCGCTTCGGAGCCAGCTAAAGAGCCTGTATGAAATTGCTAAGTTACTTCGGACTGGCATCGCCTCGGGATAGTCGTAAAATAGCAGCTCTGCTTGCCCTCCATGTCAAGGGAGGGAGGGCCGCTTGCGGCGGGAGGGTTCGGTTTTTATTTTTTTGAAATCTAGACTTAAACTTAAGGGTGAAGGTGGACCATAATGGTTATTGAGAAAATCATCGGAAACGTCAAGGACGCAAAATTTGCGCCATTGACGAAAGATTACGTCCATATCGAATGGCATGACGCGCGAAAAAAGATACATCGTCTCACGAGCGATGGCGGGCGCGATGTGGCGATACGACTCACGGAGGGCGAGGGACTATCCGACGGCGATGTGCTGACGGTCGATGGCGATGCGGCTGTCGTCGTTGACATATTGCCCGTCGATTGCCTCGTCGTCGAGCCGCAGGATTTGCGCACGATGGCGCGCGCGGCGTACGAGATTGGCAATCGCCACGCGCCGCTCTATTTCACGGGCGATGACACGGCGGCGCTCGCCGTCGTCTATGATGAGCTCATGGAGCACATGATAGCGCACCTGGGCTGCCCGTGCGAGCGAAAGGCCGTGAAGCTCGACGCGCATCTCCTCATACCGGCAACGGCGCATCACCATCATCATGGTGACGAGGGTCATGACCACGACCATCATCATGAGCATCATCATGAGCATCATCATGAGTGCAATCATAGGCATCATCATGAGCATGACGCAGAGTGAGCAAGAATATTTCCTCATGCAGGTCAATGACGCTGTCTTCCCGATTGGCGCCTACGCCCATTCGTATGGGCTTGAGACGTACGTCGCGCGCGGCATCGTGCACGACACAGCGTCGGCGCGCGAATGGATAGACGCGTACATGCGCGAAAGCTTCCTATATAATGGTATGATGGCGGCGCGGGCGGCGTTCATGGCAGCGGCGAGCGGTGACACAGCGCGCGCACTCAGCATCGAGAAAGCGATGCGCGCGATGAGGACGGCGCGCGAGACACGCGAGGCATGCTACAAGCTCGGACAAAGGCTCGTGAAAAATGTCCTCTCCATGATGGACGATGTGCCAGAGCTTTTCAGCAGCTACGTCGAGGCCGCGCGGCCTATTGGCTACTCTCAGCCCGTCATATACGGCGTGATTTGCGCATCGTACGGCATTGGGCTCGAGCGTGCGATGCGGTTTTATGCGTATGCGAAGCTTTCGTCGCTCGTCACGACATGCGTGAAGCTCATACCGCTGAGCCAGCGCGACGGGCAGATTATTCTTCGGCACGAGCTCGCCACATGGGAGAGCGTCGTCACCGAGGCGGCGCAGGAGAGCGACGACGATGGCGACATGGCATTCGGATTTTCGACGCCGGGGCTTGATATTCGCTCCATGCAGCATGAGACACTTTATTCACGGCTTTATATGTCGTAGAATTATCAAGACCCTCTCCGGCCCCTGCGGGGCCACCTCCCCCAGAGTGGGAGGCAACGCGAAAGCAGTGATTCAAGGTATGGCAGAGGTTGAATACATTTACTTTATGTTGTCACACTTTCATTATTCAATTACTCAGCTAGAGTAAATAATCTCAGAATTTGTGACGCTAGCCTCCCCAATGGGGGGCAAACATGCCAGTGGCATGTTTGCGCGAGCGAATGCGAGGCGGAGAGGGTTGGCGCTTATGCCATTTGCAGCTGAGGGCGATATGCTTGGAACAAATTTAATAGAAACATGAAATTGCATTAATCTCATTAAATGATGATTTTCAGAGGGTGAAAAAATGAGCTATGTAAAAATCGGCGTCGCGGGGCCTGTCGGCTCGGGCAAGACGGCGCTCATAGAGGCGCTCACGCGCAGGCTTCACGATGAGTACAGCATATCGGTCGTCACGAACGACATCTACACGAAAGAAGACGCGGAGTTTCTCGTCAAAAATTCCGTCATGGAGCGTGACCGCATTGTCGGCATTGAGACGGGCGGCTGTCCGCACACGGCCATTCGCGAGGACGCGTCGATGAATCTCGAGGCGATAGACGAGCTCGTCGCGAAATTCCCAGACACAGAGATCGTATTCATCGAAAGCGGCGGCGATAATCTTTCGGCGACGTTCAGCCCAGAGCTCGCTGACGCGACGATTTTCGTCATAGACGTGTCGGAGGGCGACAAGATACCGCGCAAGGGCGGCCCGGGCATCACGCGCTCTGACCTGCTTGTCATAAACAAAATCGACCTCGCTCCGTATGTTGGCGCGAGCCTCGCCGTGATGGAGCGCGACTCGAAGAAAATGAGAGGAGAGAGGCCATTTATTTTCACGAATATCCGTGAGGGCAAAGGTGTGGATGATATCATAACATGGATAAAGCATAATGTGCTGCTCGAGGACGCATGAGTGGAAATGAAACGAAAATGGAATGAGACAAAATGGCAGATGAGAGCGTAAGCGCATACGGCAAAAAATCTATACTGCGCCTCTCCGTCTCACGCGCAGGCATCGAGGATGCGTACTTCACATCGCCGCTCAAGGTCATGAAGCCGTTTCGCGAGCATGGACTGACGCGCGTGATGATCATCAGTGTGTCGGCGGGCATCATGGCGGGCGACACGCAGGAGTACGACATCAGTGCCCTCGACAATGCGCGCGCCGAAATATCGTCGCAGTCGTTTGAGAAACTGCACGATATGGCGGGCGGCTCGGCATCGCAGCACTCGCGCGTCACGGTGGGGCGAGGCGCGGAGCTCATGTATCGGCCGCTGCCTGTCATACCGTTCGCGGGCTCAGCGTTCGACAGCACGATGGATATTCAGCTTGCCGATGACACGAGCAAGCTCATTTATGCGGAGATACTCTCGTGCGGGCGAGCCGCGCGCGGCGAGGACTTCATGTATCGGCGATATTTTTCCGACGTGAGCATATCACGCGCGGGCGAGCTCATTTACCTCGACCGTGTGCGGTATACGCCGGAGACATTCGCGATGAGCGGCCTCTGCATGTACGAGGAATATACGCACCTCGGTACGTTCGTGCTTGCAGGCTATGGAGAAAATGGTGCGGGCGAGGAACTCGCCGCCGAGGCGCGTGAAGCAATCGGAGAAATGAAAATAGACGGCGGCGCGAGCGTCCTTTTCTCGGGCGACGTCGTCGTGAAAGCGCTCGCGCACGGCAGCGAACCACTCATGCGGCTAGAGGAAAAACTGAAAAATCTCGTCGAGTCAAAAGGCGTGAGGGCATAAAAAATAGCCATGACGAATTTTCGTCATGGCTCTTTTTTGTGTGTGGATGTGTGCAGGGCGACATAAAACGTAAAAGATATGCCTTCGTAATTTTACATTGTTGTTATTATGCAACATCATCGCAGAGCCGACCCCCTCCGCCCCCTGCGGGGGCACCTCCCCCAAAGTGGGAGGCAACGCGAAAGCGACGCTTTACGATATAATTGAAAGTAAACAGCGATCCTTCAATTTGAAGGCGGGCAAGTAGCACCTTTATTGAAGGATACAGTAAATATTTAATGAAAATCATTCACTTTAAGGCAAAGCAGACTGCATGATTTCAATTACAAATTAATCGTTTTGAGGTATGTAAATAATTCTAGCATCTGTAACGCCAGCCTCCCCAATGGGGGGTAAACATGCCAGTGGCATGTTTACGCGAGCGAATGCGAGGCGGAGAGGGTTGGCGCATTTCACAACCTCACGCTTTTCTTATCCTTTATGCCGCTTTACGAGTCTTCGTATTTCCGTCACGAGTTCGTCGGGATTGATGGGCTTTGAGAGGTGGCCGTTCATGCCGGACTCGACGGATTTTTTGACGTCGCTTTCGTAGGCGTCGGCGGAGAGCGCGAGTATCGGTATTGTCTTTGCGTCGAGGTGGCTTGACGCGCGAATGTTTCTCGTCGCGGTGAAGCCGTCCATGATGGGCATCCGTAGGTCCATGAGTATGACGTCGTACGTGCCCGCAGGCGAGTCAGTGAATCGTTTCACGCCCTCGGCGCCGTTTTTCTCTGTGTCGACTTTCGCGCCGCACCACTCTAGCACCGTCGTCGCAATCTCGGCGTTCATGCTGTTGTCCTCGCACATGAGTATGTGGAGCCCGATGAGCGCATCTTCCGTCGTGACGGTTTTTTGCTTTTTCGATTTGTCCGTCGTCTCGCTCGCGAGCTCGAAGTCGAGCGTCACGGTGAATGTCGTGCCCTTGCCGAGCTTGCTTTCGACGGCAATGTGGCCGTCCATCATCTCGACCGTCTTCTTGACTATGGGGAGGCCGAGGCCCGAGCCGCCGATGTGGCGAGTCTTTTCATTGCGCTCCTGCGCGAATGGCTCAAAAAGCCGCTCACGCGCGAATTCCTCCGACATGCCGATGCCGTTGTCGCGCACAGTGATTTCTTCTGTAATACTGTTACTGTTTACATTATTTATTGGCGGTACACGCCTGATGATGAAATCGATTCTGCCGTTCTCGGGCGTGTACTTCGTCGCGTTCGACAGCAGATTGACGAAAATCTGCCGCACGCGCACAGGGTCCATCATCACCATGATGCCGCCGTTGTCGCCTGCGTCGAAATGAAGGCTGATTTTCTTTTCGCCGACCATCGGCTCTATCGAGTTCACGATGTCGCCCATGAATTTCGTGAGGTTCGTCGGCTCGGGCTTTATTGTGACTTCGCCCGACTCGAGGCGCTGTAGGTCGAGCGTGTCATTGACGAGCAGCAGCATCGTCTCGCCGGCGCGCTTTATTTTCTCGAGGTAGCCCTCGAGCTTTTCCGTGTCGTGCATGGCGCGGCGGGCGAGATTGTCATAGCCGAGTATTGCGTTGAGCGGCGTCCTGAGGTCGTGGCTCACGTTGCCGAAAAACGCCATCTTGTTTTTGTTCGCAAGCTGCGCCGCCTTGAGTGCCGCCTGTATCATCTCGACATTTTCCTTGCGCCGGCGCGCCATTCGCGTGACATCGCGCCGCATGAATATGATTTTCGTCCTGTATTTGTCGAGATAGCGGAACGTCATGAGCTGATTTCGCTTCAGCATTTCAAAGGTCACCGTGACGACGGGTGTGTATTGGAGCCTCTTTATTATGGAATGAGTGGAAAGCTTCTCGCGGACGTTGTCGCGTTCCTCGGGCGTCCCTATGCCGGCGCAGATAGCGTCTATTTTCTCCTTAAGAGTATTTGTAACATATGATAAATATATATCGGCGTCTTTTTTCATCGAATAGTAGGAAATGGTCTGGCTTTCGACGTCGATGGCGCCAATCGTCTCGAAGTCGTGCGTCGTGATCGCCGCGAGCACACGCTCCTCGAGGTATTTGTTCGTGTAGTCCTCAGCGTAAAATATCGCCTCGACGTCCGGCGTGATGGGATTTCTGAGGAGCCTCACGGATATGCGCGACCAGAAAATCGATTTGTCGCGCCCATGGCAGCGCCTTACCCACGAAAGCGTGTCCTGCCCCTTGTCGGATTTTTCGATGAGATTTTCGCGCGTGAGCTCGTGGCGTAGCTCCTCTGCATCGTCATCATCCACGAGGCAATCCGCAATATATTTGAGGCAATCGTCAGCCGTCTCGCAGTACGCGAGCTCCTCGACGTAGATATGACGCTCTTCGCAGAGGTTGCGCGTGAGATTGAGGTGCATGGCGTATATCGTCGAGAGATTGGCGCGCAGCAGCATTTTCACGCCGCGCCTGTACGAGTCCTCAGCGGAGCGGCGCGCCGTGATGTCCGTGAACACGCAGTAGATGAGGAACGTCCCGTCGTCCTGCTTTTCGCTGAGGCCGCGGATGTGTGTCCATTTGATTTTTTTCGACTCGCGGCCCTCGAGCCTGAGCTCGCAGTCGGCCTCGGCGTGATCTGCCGCGACGAGCTTTTTCACGAGCTCCCACGCGATGTGTACGTCCGCGCCGTTTACTGCGTCCATGATGACGTCGGTGCTCGCGTCCATGATTGTGTCGCGGTCTGCTTCCACGAGCTTTGACATGTAGTCATTCGCCCACAGGATGCTCATGCTCGGCGCGTCATATCGATATATGGCGAGACCCGCGCGGACGGCGTCGATGCCGTGCGCGACGATTTCCCTATATGATGGGGCTTGCTTTTCCTTTTCCTCGGGTGTCACTTTCGTATCGCCTCAATCCTTGAAAACGGTGGTTAAAGATGATTTTTTCACGTTAATCGTATTCTCCCTAACTTTCATTAATCGCATTATATCATATGAATAGGAAAGATGTTAATTAATTTTGATAAATTTTTGTGACGCATGTAATATATTATTTAACGGCGGAGTGGCGTGGCGACTAAGAAAAGTTCACAAAATTTTCTTTTCTCATCATTCGTTTTTGTGGTATAATCCTTATTTGTGTGAAAAATTAATGAATGGGTGGTTTTAATGGAAAGCAACAATGAATTCAAGCCGTACATCGCGGCCGACAAATCGCTGCCGGAGATGACGGTGTTCTCCGTCGTGCTCGGCGCGATACTGGCCATCGTGTTCGGCGGAGCGAACGCGTACCTTGGCCTCCGCGTCGGCATGACGGTGTCGGCGTCTATCCCGGCCGCGGTCATATCGATGGGCATCATTCGCATGATACTCAATCGTGACTCCATACTCGAGAACAACATGGTGCAGACGATTGGCTCGGCGGGTGAGTCTGTCGCGGCGGGCGCCATCTTCACGCTGCCTGCTCTTTTCATGTGGGCGGACGAGGGCGCGGCCGTGACGCCGTCCATCATAACGATTGCCATCATTGCCTTCATCGCGGGTTCGCTCGGCGTGTTCTTCATGATACCGCTGAGGAGCGCGCTCATCGTGAAGGAGCACGGCATCCTGCCGTATCCCGAGGGCACGGCGTGCGCTGAGGTGTAGCTCGCGGGCGAGAAGGGCGGCACGTCGGCCAGCACTGTGTTCAAAGGTCTCGGCATCGCGGCGCTTTACAAATTCGTCGCCGACGGCATGAAGATATTCCCGAGCGAAGTCGACTACTCGCTCACGAGCTACAAGGGCGCGGGCATCGGCATGGACGTCCTGCCGGCGCTGCTCGGCGTCGGCTACATCTGCGGCGCGAGGGTGTCGAGCTACCTCTTCGCGGGCGGCATCACGGGCTGGTTCGTGCTCATGCCGCTCATCTGCATGTTCGGCGGCACAACTACATTCTTCCCCGCGAAGGTGCCCGTCTCCGAGCTCGGCACATGGGGACTCTGGTCGAACTACATAAAATACATCGGCGCGGGCGCTGTCGCGGCGGGCGGCATCATGAGCCTCATAAAGTCCACGCCGCTCATCCTGCGCACGTTCCGCGACGCCATGCGCGACTACGGCAAAACCGCCGCGGGCACGAGCCGCCTCGACAAAGATTTGAACTTCAAGCTTGTCGGCATTTCCATCATCGTATGCGCCGTGCTGCTCTGGGTGATTCCGTCCATACCTGTTTCGCTATTGGGTGCTGTTATTATTGTTGTATTTGGATTTTTCTTTGCGACGGTCTCGTCGAGAATGGTTGGCATCGTCGGCAGCTCGAACAACCCTGTCTCGGGCATGTGCATCGCGACGCTCCTCATAGCGACCGCGACACTCAAGGCGACGGGCAACATCGGCACGACAGGCATGGTCGCGGCTATCTCCATCGGCACGATTGTCTGCATCATCGCGGCCATCGCGGGCGACACGTCGCAGGACCTAAAGACCGGCTACATCGTCGGCGCGACGCCGTATCGCCAGCAGATTGGTGAAATCATCGGCGTCGTGTTCTCGGCGGCGGCCATCGGCGCTATACTCTACCTCCTCAATGCCGCGTGGGGCTACGGCTCGCCTGAGCTCCCAGCGCCGCAGGCATCGCTCATGAAAATGGTCGTCGAGGGCGTCATGAATGGCAACTTGCCGTGGACGCTCGTGTTCGTCGGCGTCGCCATCGCCATTGTCATCGAGATACTCGGCATCCCCGTCCTGCCGTTCGCCGTCGGCCTCTACCTGCCGATACACCTGAGCACGCCGATGATTGTCGGCGGCCTCATCCGCTATTACTTCGAGAACAGAAACAGCGTCGGCGAGACAGAGACAGACAAAAAGGAAATGACAAATCGCGGCATCCTCTACGCCTCGGGTCTTATCGCGGGCGAGGGGCTCATCGGCATATTGCTTGCTGTATTCGCTATCATACACGTTACTGATACGAAATCACTTGGCGACATCATCAACGTCTCTGCCTCGTTCAACATCGGTCAGATTGGTGCGCTCGTCGTGTTCGCGCTCCTCGCCATGACGATCGTCCAGACGATGAAGGGCGGACACAAAAAAGGTAACGACTGATGAAGCGCGACAATCTCCTCGACTACGTGCCGAGACACAACAGCCTCCACACGTACACGAAAAATGAAAAGGGGAACGTGGAGCTCCGTGTCGAGAACAGAGGCTTTTTCAACGGCGTCGCGCAGAAATTTTTCGGCACGCCGCGCTACTCGAGCATCGAGCTCGTCGGCCTCGGCTCATTCGTCTGGGAAACGATTGACGGCAAGCGGACGGTCTACGACATCGGCCAGCTCGTGAAAGAAAAATACGGCGACGAGGCCGAGCTGCTGTACGAGCGCCTTGCCGAGTACATCAAAACCCTCCACAAGCTCGGCTACATCGTCTACGAAAACAAAAAATAATCAAACAGAAATCCGACTGCGCATGAGCGTGGTCGGATTTTTTGTGTGCGGTTATTTCAGTGTTATGTGTTGCAGAAATTCAAACCCTCTCCGCCTCGCATTCGCTCGCGCAAACATGCCACTGGCATGTTTGCCCCCCCATTGGGGAGGCTGGCGCCACAGATGCTGTGATTATTTATTCACAGCTAAAATTTTCATTAAGGAAGACGTAAAGTGAATGCCTATCGTTCAATCTTCATCATATCATAAAGCACTGCTTTCGTGTTGCCTCCCACTATGGGGGAGGTGGCCCCGCAGGGGCCGGAGAGGGTTTGTTTCTCATTAGTGATTAGAGAGTGATATTGGCGATTTCACGAAAAGAGAAGTCACTCGATAAAATTAATTCATATTTATTATTGCATAAATAATTCATTTTATGTAGAATAGCGTTAGATGACAAAGATAAATAAATAATTTATAAATGAAATGATATGAGTGTGCAATAAGCTGAAAATCTATATGAGAACTCTATAGGGAGGGAATTTTATGTTCTAAAGTATTCGGACAAAGTTTTTGTCAGTGCTTTTGCCGCTCTTTGTTGTGTGCTTCATCGTGCTGACGGAGCTCAGCTATTATCTGTCGAACGCTGAGCTCGTGGAGAGCGCGGACAATCAGGCAAAGGCCATCAGCGGGCAAGCCGGTATGGCCATCGAAAAGGAGCTGGAGGGAAAGTCCATTCGCCTCGAGGAACTCGCGGACAATCCCGTCATTCATCAGGGCACGAACAAGCAGGCCATCATGGCCGCACTCGGCGCGGTGAAATCGCGCACGACGGGGTTTGACATGGTGGCGTACGCCGACACTAGAGGCTATGCGTTTGATGAGAAGGGCACGGACATGGATCGCGGCTCGCGTGACTATTTCAAGGCGGTCATGTCGACAGGAAAGCCGTACATGACTGGGCCGTCCATTTCGGGGACGACGGGCAAGCTCATCACGGTCATGGCGTACCCAGTCAAGGACGCCGCGGGCAAGGTGACGGGCTGCGTCTACGGCACGATCAGCCTCGCGGAAATCTCCGACCTCGTTGGCGAATTCAAATACATGAAGACGGGCTACGTCTATGTCGTGGATGAGGGCGGCATCACGATTGGCTACAAGCAGCTCCCCGAGGCGGTGGGCAAGCTCGACCTCACGAAATCGAATGAGGAACAGCCGCTCGACCAGAGGTTGCTCGATGGATTTAGGCAGGCGCTCGACACGAACAACGTCGTCTCGACATATTACAAAACGCGCAAGGGCAAGGAGTCTAAGGCGGTATTCGCGCCGATACAGCTCACGGGTCGCCGCTGGGTCGCGATCGCTGCCGCGCCGCAGTCGGAAATTGAGGAGGCATCGAGTCACGTCCTCAAGGCGATGGTCGGCGTCTCTATTGTCACAATAATCATTGCTGTAATCATAATTGTAATCGTTGCGAATAATCTCACACGTCCGATAATGGCGCTGCTCGATGATTGCAATGTCATCAACAGCGGCGATCTCCGAAAGGACAAGGTGGCTGTCGAGTCGTCGGACGAGATTGGCCAGCTCGCGGTTGGATTTAACAACATGTGGCAGACGATGCGCGCGCTGCTGATGTCGATACGCGAAAAGGCGGAGCATGTCGCGTCGGCGAGCGAGGAGCTGACGGCCGCGGCTCATCAGTCGGCAGAGGCGGCAAACCAAGTGGCGGGCTCAATCACGCAGATTGCGGACGGCGTCACGGAGCAGTCGCATGAGGCCGACAAAGCGAACAACGTCGCGCTCGGCATTGCGGAGAAATCGACGGACATTGCCGACAAGGCGAAGGGCATGGCAGGCATCAGCGAGTCCGCCGTCAGCAAGGTCAGCGACGGCAGGTCGTCCATCAGCGAAGTCGTGAGCCACATGGGCACGATCAGCGACACGGCGAAGACGATTGAGACGTCCATCAACCAGCTTGCAAAAGGCTCAAGCGAGATACAGTCCATCGTCGATTTGATTTCAAATATCGCGGGGCAGACAAACCTCCTCGCGCTCAACGCTGCCATCGAGGCGGCGCGTGCCGGCGAAGCGGGCAGGGGATTTGCCGTCGTCGCTGAGGAAGACAGGAAGCTCGCCGAGGAGTCGAACCAGTCGACGAAGAAGATTGCCGACCTCGTCGCGCGGAATCAGGTTGACATGGACAAGGCCGTCACGGCGGCGCACGATGGCATGGAGAGCGTCGAGAACGGCATGGTCGCTGTCAAGAAGGCCGACGAGGTATTCGATGCGATCTCGGGCTCCATCGATTCGCTTACGAACGGCGTCCACAGCGTGGCGGACAACATAAAAGAAATGGCAGACGCAAGCGACACGATGCGCTCGTCGATGGACAGCATAAAGACCGTCTCCACGCACAACTCCGACGAAGCGCAGACCGTCTCCGCCGCAACAGAGGAGCAGTCCGCATCCATGCAGGAAATCGCATCCGCATCTAGAAGCCTTGCAAACCTCGCAACAGATTTGCAGGGCGCAGTCGAGAAATTCAAGCTGTAACGAAAACGATGTGATAAATAATAGAATATAGTGTGATGGCTTTATTGTCACAATAAAAATGCCGTGCGGCAGGAAAATTCCTTCGCACGGCATTTTTGCGTTATGGGAAATTGTTTGTTCATCGTGAATTGTCACTAGCTAGTGACTGTTCAATAACAAAATTTGACAATAACACAATATAACTAGCACATCGTACATCAAATATGCTATAATTAGTGCAAAGATAAACTCATATCATCCTAATATCCTTGCACTTTTGGAGGCAGCGACGATGTACAAGACCGAGAAAATGCACCAGATCACATTCTGCGACTTCAACCAGTCCTGCGGCATGCAGCTCGACATGCACAACCAGTGGGTCATCGCCGCCAAGAAAATCCCCTGGGACAAGCTCGAGGAACGCTACGCCAAGATGTTCCCCGCAAGAACGGGGAGGCCTGCGAAGCCTTTGCGCATGGC
>OMWN01000039.1 GCA_900314765.1 uncultured Selenomonadales bacterium
ATATCTTCGTCGATGCTCATCAGCGTAGCACCACTACGCTTCTTCGCATCTTCTTGATATACGAAAAAATCTCTCGCCAATACTCCTGCTTCAATTAATCATTGTTTCCTTTGACTGGCTCCGAAGCGGCGTGTCTTCGCTTTTGCCGCGAGGAAACCAGCCTTAGAGCCTGTCGAAATTGCGCAGTGGATGAGGACTGGCATCGCCGAGTAATTTTATAGTTGTATTCATACTGTATTTGTATAGTAATCGGTGTTTCTTCAATTTCTATAAAGCTGGGTGAGTTTTATGCAGGAATTGCAGGTCAAGATTTTGAACATGCTCAAGGAGGCAGGGCCCGACGGCTTCGTCTCGGGCGAGGAGATAGCGTCGCGTCTCAATGTGTCGCGCACGGCTGTCTGGAAGCATATCAAGGGGCTGAAGGACGCGGGCTATGAGATTGTCAGTCACTCGAGGAGCGGGTATCAGCTGAAGTCGGCGCCTGACCTGCTTTTGCCCGAGGAGATAAAGCCGCTTCTCGACACGCGCGTCATCGGCAAGGAGATTGTCCACTACGACGAGATCGCGTCGTCGAATGAGACGGCGAAAAAGCTCGCGCGTGAGGGCGCACCCGACGGCACCGTCGTCATCGCCGAGGCTCAGGGTGCGGGCAAGGGACGGCTGTCGCGTGGCTGGTTCTCGCCGCACCACAAGGGCATTTGGTTTTCCGTGATACTGCGCCCGACGTTTTTGCCGCAGGAGGCACCAAAATGCACTCTCATGGCGGCCGTTGCCATCGTGCGCGCGGCGCGGAAGTTCGGCCTCGACGTCGGCATAAAGTGGCCGAACGACGTCCTGTACGACGGCAAGAAGCTCGTCGGCATTCTCACGGAAATGAGCGCGGAGATGGAGCGCATCAACTATGTCGTCATCGGCACAGGCATCAATGTGAACATGAACATCGAGGATTTCCCCGACGACGTGAAGGACATCGCGACGTCCATGTCGCTCATCAACGGCGCGCCGCTCTCGCGCACGGAGCTTTTCGCCGAGGTGCTGAGCGCGATGGATGACCTCTATGCGGATGTCGAGAAAAATGGCTTTGGCGGCGTCTTCGATGAGTGGCGGAAATACACGGTGACGCTCGGCCAAGAGGTCAACGTGATTGGCGTGAAGGAGACGTACTCGGGCGTCGCCGTTGACATCGACGATGACGGGGCGCTCCTCATCGACACGGCTGATGGCCGCCGCCGCTTCCTCGCGGGCGATGTGTCGATTAGGCCGAAGAAGAAATAAAAGATTCGATGAAATGTATTCGATGAAATATGAGAGGTTAGAAAAATGCTTTTAGTGTTTGACATTGGCAACAGCAATATCGTCCTGGGCACGTACGAGGGCAAGAGGCTGATGCGCCATTGGCGCATTTCGACGGACAGGCAGAAGACGGGCGACGAGTACGGCATGCTGATAAATAATCTTTTCCGCTATCAGGGCATCCGCATGTCGGACATAGACGCGATCATCATATCGTCCGTCGTGCCGCCGCTTGTCGTGCCGCTCGTCAAGATGTGCGAGAGGTATTTCCACATTCATCCGCTCATCGTGGGCCCCGGCATCAAGACGGGCATAAAGCTCAAGTACGAGAACCCGCGCGAGATTGGCGCCGACCGCATCGTGAATTCCGTGGGCGCGTATGAGCAGTTCGGCGGGCCGCTCATCGTCGTGGACATCGGCACAGCGACGACGTTCGACGTGGTTGCGGACAATGGCGACTATCTCGGCGGCGTCATAGCGCCGGGCATCGGCATATCGACGGAGGCGCTTTTCCAGCGAGCGGCTCAGCTCCCGCGCGTCGCGCTCGTCACGCCGAAGACAGTCATCTGCCGCAACACGGTGTCGGCAATGCAGGCGGGCATCATTTTCGGATTCGTCGGGCAGATTGATGAGATCGTGCGCCGCATAAAGGCGGAGATGGGCGTATCGCTGCGCGTCATCGCGACGGGCGGCCTCGCGCGCATGATTTCGCGCGAATCGAAGACGATAGAGAAAGTCGATAATTTCCTGACGCTCACGGGCCTTCGCGTGCTCTACGAGCGCAACATGGCCGACGCGAAGAGGATAGCCGGCAAATGAGGCTCGGCGCGCTCGATTTCCCCGTGCCTGTATTCCTCGCGCCGATGGCGGGCGTCACGGATTTGCCGTTTTCGATACTCGCACGCGAGATGGGCTGCGCGATGGTCTTTTCGGAGATGGTCAGCGTCATGGGCATCCATTTCAGAAACGAGCACACACTTGCTATGCTTCGGACGGTGCCGGAGGAGAGGCCGCTCGCGATACAGCTTTTCGGCGCGAACGCTGAGCGCGTTGCCGAAGCCGCGTCCTACGTCGAGAGCCAGCATATTTGCGATGTGATAGATTTCAACATGGGCTGTCCCGCGCCGAAAATCGTGAAAAATGGTGCGGGCTCGGCGCTCCTGCGTGAGCCGGAGCGCGTGACGGAGATACTCACGGCCATGCGAAAGGCGACGACGATGCCGCTCACGGCGAAGATGCGAATTGGCTTTGACGCGGAGCACATAAACGCGGTCGAGGTGGCGAAGCGCGCCGAGGCCGCGGGCGTCGATGCCATAGCCGTGCACGGCAGGACGCGCGAGCAGTACTACACGGGCCACGCCGACTGGGAAATGATTGCGAAGGTGAAGCAGGCGGTCAGCATCCCCGTCATCGCGAATGGCGACGTGAGGACGCCTGAGGACCTCGCGCGCATAAGGCGCGTCACGGGCTGCGACGGCGTGATGATTGGCCGTGCGGCGCAGGGCAATCCGTGGATTTTTCGTACGATGACGGCGGCGTGGAAAGGGGAGGACATCCCTGCGCCGCCGACGATGAGGGAGCGCGGCGAGCTAATCATGCGCCACCTCGACATGCTGATAAAATTCAAGGGCGACTACATCGGCTCGCGCGAGATGCGCCGCCACGCGACGTGGTACACGAAGGGACAGACGGGCGGCGCGCAGCTCCGAGAGGCTTTCAACAGAGCCGAGACACGCGCCGACTTCGCGGCAATCGTCGAAAAGATGATAGAAAAAAGTGAAGAATAGGATGGAATAAACAATCCCGCGGACGATGCTCGCGGGATTTTGTGTTATGGAAATTTTGTTGTTGCTTTGTCAATGTTGTCACTATTCATCATGCGTTTCTCTGTACGTCTCGACATCAATCGTCGTGCCGTCAGTCGTGAATACGATGGCGCCGTCGAGGTCGGTGCGGTAGACGTGCTTTATGTGGGCGGCGTCGAGGTTTTTGAGCGTCTCGTCGTGCGGGTGGCCAAAGCTGTTTTCATAGCCATCGCTGATGACGGCGTAGCGCGGGCTGACGGCGCGCAGAAAATCCATTGACGACGATGTGTGAGAGCCGTGGTGGCCGACTTTTAGCACGGTGCTTTTGAGACTTTCATTTTTCCGTGTGGCGCTCTCGATGAGGCGCGACTCCTGCTCTTTTACGAGGTCGCCCGTGAATATGAATGACACGTCGCCGTAGCTCACGCGGTAGACATTCGAGAGCTCGTTGCCGCTAGACGCCGCGCTCGATTTCCTAGGTGCGTAGAGCGTCTCCACTGTGACGCCGTCGAGCGAAAATGTTGCGCCTTCGCGCGCCTCGATGAATGATGTTTGCGCCATTTCCTTTGATGAGAGCTTCATGGACTGCTGATAGGCATCCATGCCCTCGCTCGCCGTCACGATAGTGTCGATGGGCAGTTTTTTGAGGATGCCGCCCGCGCCCGCGGCATGGTCTTCGTGCACGTGAGTGAGTAGCACGTAGTCGAGCCGTCTCACGCCGTAGTGCAGGAGGTACGGCACATCGACGCGCCCGCCCGTGTCAAACGCGTCGTCGCGCGTGCCGCCCGTGTCGACCATGAGCGCGTGGCCGTGCGGCGTCACGATGAGCGCGGCATCGCCTTGACCGACGTCGATGAAATGGACGCGCATGACGCTCGGCGCCGTGACGAGGCGAAACGCTATGACGATGGCGCAGAGGAAAATCGATGCGATGAGGGGGCCGGCGTGGCGCTTCATGATGTTCGTGATGGCGTCACGCCGTTCCTTTTTCTGCAAGGCGAAAATCATGAGCGCGTAGTAGACGAATGTCGTGGGCGCGGTCATCGTGGGCATGTAAATTTGGCTCATGGGCAGGCGCGCGAGAAGGCGTGTCGATTCGTAGACAATGCCGAGCGCGAGCGCATCGAAAGCGAAAATGAGGCGCGAAACGAATGGCAGAATGAAGGCGACGAGTCCCGCCGCGAGGCCGACGACGATGATGGCCTCGACGATGGGCACGATGACGAGATTTGCGATGAGCGACGAGAGCGAGACGACGTGGAAATACCACGCAATGATGGGAAGCGTCGCGAGCTGCGCGGCGACGGTGATGGAGACGCTGCCGATGATGAATGTCGTGGCTTTTTTGTGTGTCTTTGAAAATGCGCTGATATGGTGCGAGCGCATGAGAAGGCGGCGAATCGCGGGGGCTAGGTAGAGGAGGCCCGCCGTCGAGGCGAATGACAGCATGAAGCTTAAGTCGAACGCGAGGAACGGCGATATGAGCAGCATGGATGCAGCCGCAATCGTCAGCGCGTGGCGTGCATCGCGCTCGCGCGCGAGCACGATGCCGAGGAACGTGATGGTGCCCATGATGCCGGAGCGCACAGCGGGAGGGACGAAGCCCGCGAGCGCGACGTATGAGGCGATGGCGAAGAGCGCCATCATCATCGTGATGCCTTTGCGCAGTGAAAACGTCGCACCAATCAGCGCGACGACAGAGGCGAGCAGCGTGATGTGGGAGCCAGAGACGGAGAGAATGTGCACGATGCCCGTCGTCGTGAATGATTCGGTGAGTTCCTCGCGTACGCCCTCGTAGCCGCCGAACAGCATCGCGAATATTGCCGATGCGTCGGCCTCGCTCATGGCCTTCGCCGTCTCCGCCTTGTAGTGGCGGCGTATGCTCGCGATGGCGCGCCTGATTTTCACGAATGACGTCAGATCGGTTTCGCTCGCGGGCGTGATTTTTATGCTGTTTTTTGAGACGGACAGGCGCGCCGTGATGCCTTTCTCACGTGTCATGTGCTCTATGTCGATGGTGCCGGGATTTTTATACCCTCTTATGTGGCGCAGATGCCCAGAGGCCGTGACGCTGTCGCCGATGTCGGCAGACGTTATTTTTTCAATGGCGTCTGCATCGCTATCGTTTATTTTGACGTATTGCGTGACATAGAGCCGCCCCGTCGCGGCTCTTTTTTCATTTGAGGCGTCGTTTTCATTTGTGATGCTTTTAGCCTCTATGACGTAGCGGAGCTTCACGGTGTCGCTTTTGATTTGCGTCATGACGGGCTCGTCCACGACTGTGCCCGTGACGGCCGCGATGACGTTTTGCCCCGCACTTTTTGATATGTCGCTCTCAGGCAGCGCATCGGCAATGAGAAATCGCGCGGCGCCGAGCACGAAAAAAAGCAGCGCGACGGGCACGGTGACCCATCGGCTGCTCTTTTTGAGAAATGATAAAGACACGAAAAAAAGCCCCACGCCTATGGCGGCGAGGAGCACAATCGATATGTGCGATGACAATGTGCGCGATGAGGCGGCGACGACGCCGCAGACAATGGCCGCGAGCAGGATGTTTATGAACGTGAGCGGGGACTGGCCTGTTTTTTGACTCATAGAGCGAGCCTGTCCTTCATGCGGTTGAATCGTTTTTCACCGATGCCCTTGACGTTTTTGATTTCCTCGATGGATTTGAATGCACCGTTTTTATTGCGGTATTCGATGATGCGTCGCCCCATCGTGTCGCCGATGCCGGGAAGCGTGTCGAGCTCCTCGAGCGTGGCGGTGTTCAGGTGGACGATGGTGTTGTCGCCGCTTTTGCCGCTCGATGATGCGCCACTCCTGCCAGCGGCGTTGGTCGTTCCGTTTGCGCTTGCCCCGCTGTTTCCGTTGTCTTGACTTGCTACGGTTTGTTGTATCTGTTGTGATTTCTTCCTCGGTACGACGATCCTCATGCCGTCGGAGACGACGGCGGCGAGATTGATGGCGTCGAGGTCCGCGTCGGGCGACGGAGTGCACTCGGACACGGCCGCGTCGACACGTGAGCCCGATGGCAGCGTGATGACGCCGGGGTGAACGACGGCGCCCGCGACGTGCACGGCGACTCGTGTATCGCCATGAGACCGCACCGTCTCGTCCGTGCTCAGCGCAGAGTAGAGGATGGAGACGAGCACGAACCCCGCGCACATGAGGATGATATTTAGATGCCTGCGAAACATAGGCATAAAATCACAACTTTCTGGAAATTTTAAATGCTAATAGAGGAATGATGAAGAAAAATTTTGAGTGAAATTTTGTTGTTAGATAGGTTTGTAAAGACCCTCTCCGCCTCGCATTCGCTCGGCACCTCCCCCATTGGGGAGGCTGGCGTTACAGATTCTGAGATTATTTACGTTAGCTAAATCCTCGACTGAAGAAAGCGTGAATGTGTTGTTCCTTTGTTTAGATTTAACCACAAACATCTCATACTATGCCTCCCACTCTGGGGGAGGTGGCTCCGCAGGAGCCGGAGAGGGTTTGGCGAAGAGTGTTTGAATTTGCAACCCAGCTTTGTTGCGCACCCATTAATTCTCTATCCCTTTGCGCGCCTCGATGCCGCGCTCGTAGTAGTGCTTGACTTCGTGCATGTCCGTCACGAGGTCGGCGCGTTCGATGAGCCAATCGGGTGCGTTGCGCCCCGTCATGACGAGCTCGACGCTCGGCGGCAGCTTGTCGATGAATGACTCGACACATTCGCGCGAGATGAGACCGAAGAACAGCGCGACATTGATCTCGTCGAGTATGACGAGCTGATAGTCGCCCGAGAGCACCGCCTTCGCCGCCTCGTCGAAACCGCCTTCTATCATTTTCACGTAGTCGGCGGGCGGCTTGCCCTTCGGGAAAATCACGACGTCGTCGCCCCACGCCGCGCGCTCCTCGTCCGTGAGCATGCCTTCCTCTGCGATGAAAAATGGCTTGCCTGTCGTCTTCAGCGTGATTTTCGGTGACATCGCCCGGAGCACGCCCTGCTCGGAGTATGCAAGACTTTTCATGAACTGCATGATATACACGCGGAGTCCCGCGCCGATGGCTCTGATGGCGAGCCCAATGGCCGCGGTCGTCTTGCCTTTCCCTGTGCCCGTATACACCTGTATCATGATGCGCCTCCGTTTTCGCCGATGGCTGTTTATATGGCTATTTATCTATTTATATCTATTTATAATGAAGCTATGTGATTTGGTCGGTTACTTTATGATGTTTACGATGTTGTCATCGCAGGCCGTCACATTGGGATTGACGCGCGTCTTTTTGTAGCCGAACGCGCCGACGCAGAGCGGCGTGAACTCAGCCGGTATCGAGAGCATGCGGAGCACTTCCTGTCCCTCGGGCTCCGCGAAAATGTCCGCCGTCGATGTGAGCCAGCACGAGGCGATGCCGTATTTGTCAGCTACGAGCATCATACTGCCGAATACCATGTTCGCGGCGTCCTTGACGTACTTCGCGTCCTTTTTGCCCGATATGATGAGCAGCACGGGCGCGTCGAGCAGCAGATTGTCGCCGAGTTTGCTGTTTTTGAGGAAATCCGCGTGGTCCTTCGAGAGATAGCGTTCATTGATGTCGCTGATTTTCTTGATAAGCGCGCGATTTTGAAGCACTGTGAAATGCCATTCCTGATTGTGCGCGGCATTCGAGAGGACCTTGCCCTCCTCGAGGATGTCCATGAGGTCGTCCTCCGATATGGGGCGTGGGTCAAACTGATATGTGCTGCGTCTCATCAGCACATTGCGTAAGATGTTGTTCATGTCATTGCTCCTGATGTATCCGTTTTTTGTTTTATCTGTTTTATCTGTTGTCCACTTTGTCCATCGCGATCATGTCATGCCACATGAAGCGGTGCTCGGCAAGCTTCTCGTACTTCGTGCCCTTTTTGCCGTAGTTCGCGTACGGGTCTATCGATATGCCGCCGCGCGGGAGAAATTTGCCCCACACCTCGATGTACTTGGGATCCATGAGCTTTATGAGGTCCTTCATCACGACATTTACCACATCCTCATGGAAATCGCCGTGAGCCCTGAAGCTGAAAAGGTAGAGCTTGAGAGATTTTGACTCTACCATGAGCTTGTCGGGAACGTATGAAATGTAGAGCGTCGCGAAATCGGGCTGCCCCGTTATCGGGCAGAGCGTCGTGAACTCCGGGCAGTTGAATTTGACCCAATAATCATTGTCTGGGTGCTTGTTGGTGAACGTCTCAAGCACCTCGGGCGCGTAGTCCGTGCTGTATTTCGTCTTGCCGCCGAGAGCGTGGATGCCCTCGGCCTCCTTGTTTCTTGGCATCGTATATCTCCTTAATCCTTAGTTGGCTCGCCCGAGAGCTTCGTCAGATACTGCTCGACGAAATCATCCGTCGAGACAGGGCGGCCAAACAGGTAGCCCTGTATGTAGTCCGCGTCGCAGTCGTCGCGCACCATTATGAACACGTCGTCGTCCTCAACGCCCTCGATGCAGACCTTTATGCCCATGCTGTGGCAGAGCTTCACGACATACTCGACGAGCTCGCGGTCAAAGCTGCTCGAGAGGATATTTTTGACGAATTCGCGGTCAATCTTGACGACGTTGCACGAGAGCTTTTTGAGGTACGCGAGCGATGAGTAGCCCGTGCCGAAATCGTCCATCGCGATACGCACGCCCATCTGTCTGAATTCGTCGAATTGCTGATTTATGAACGTCCAGTCGGACACGATGGTGCTCTCCGTGAGCTCGAGGATGAGCGCCGTCGGCGGGACGCCAATCTCCGCTATCGCGTTTTCGACGAATGGCAGGAACGTCACGTCCTTTATCTGCGCGTACGACACATTGACGCTCATGACGAAGTCCGGCACCGTCTCGCGCCATTTCTTGCACGTCTTTAGCGCTTCCATGACGATCCATTTGCCGAGCGGGATGATCATCTTCGTGTTTTCGAGTATCGGCACGAATTCCATCGGCGCGACCATGTGGCCTTTCGGGTTCTTCCAGCGGAGCAGCGCCTCGGCGCCGACGAGTTTTTTCGTGCGCGCATCGACCTGCGGCTGATAGAAAAGCGCAAATCCCTCGCAGTGGTTCTCGACGCTTGTCTTTATCGTATCGCGCATCGCGAGCCCGCGCATCCAGCGGTTGTACTGCTCGCGTGTGAACGTGATGAGCTGGTTTTTGCCGCCCTGCTTCGCGAGGTCGAGCGAGGCCTCGGCGTGCTTGTAGAGCGTCATCGTCTCGCGGCCGCCCTGCGGATAGAGCACCGTGCCGCCCGACATCGTGCAGAAATACATCTTGCCGTCGATGAACTGCTGGCGTGACATGCATTTCTGTATCGCCTTGAAAAGCTTCGTGGCCTGCGTCTCGCCCGCGCCGCGCAGCAGTATGGCGAATTCGTCGCCGTCGAGCTTATACAGCATCACGCCGGGCGGCAGGATGTTTGAGATTTCCTTCGCCGTCTCCTTGAGCACGGCGTCGCCGAACGTGCGGCTGTACGTCTCGTTCACGATTTTGAAATTGTCGATGCCGAGCATGATGATGGCACCGCCGACGCCCGAGCGCCTGAACTCGTCGAGCGCGTCCGTTATCTCGCGCGCGAATGGCGCCTTCGAGAGAAGCCCCGTCACGGGGTCGGCCTCATTGAGATGCTCAAGCCGCGTCATGATGCCCGCGAATATATAAGGCTTGTCGTCTTTGTTCGTCAGAAGCCAGCCGTGACACTTCAGCCAGACATATTCGCCCGACTTCGACATGGCGCGGTATGAGATATAGTGCTCGTTCGTCGTCCTGTCGACAAAGAGAGCGCGCTGCATTGCCGCGTATTTCGGCATGTCATCAGGGTGAATCTTCGGCAACCACGCCTTGTCCATGTCGCTTATCACGGCGCCAGTGTTCATTTCGAAATCGCTGACCCAGTTGTCGGAGACGAGGGTGACGCCACTTTTCATGTCAGTGAAATAAAGGTAAGCATCGCTTGACCGTGCCAATATGTCAAAATAAAATTTTATCTGCTCGATAAGCGGCGGCAGCGTCATTTCATTATGTTTAGCCATTTAGCTCATCCTTCTTCCTTTTCATCAGAACTGCCAATGGAACTTTTCTTTGCCTTTACGGGCTTCGATTTCTTGTTTGCTTTAGCTTTTGTCTTCGCCTTCATATACGATGTGACGGCGTCCTCAATGACGGCGGTGAGCGTCATGCCCTGCTCCTCCGCGAATGAGTGAAGCGCGTCTGACACGGATGCGCCGCATGAGAAAGATATGCGCTTCTTCGGCTCATCGACGTCTTCCATGGCGGCTTTCACCTTTGGCAGCTTCGTCTTTGGTGCTTTTGTGGCTGATTTTTTCTGTTTCGATTTCTTTTCTGCTTTTTCGATTTTATCGAGCTTTTCCTTTTTGCCGTGTCCCTTTTTCGTGGGCGGCTTGCCGAGAAGCGCGTCATAGACTTCCTCGAGAGGTTTCTTGCTCATTGCGGGCTCCTCCTTTATATAAAATAAATGAGATAAATTAACATCATACTTATCTAAATCATACCATAAATCAGACGCGTTGTGTACCATAATATATAGTGAAAAAAGATTGTCGCCGCGTGAAAATTGTGCGTCAAAAAATTTACTTTAAAAATTCGTGGGCGAATCAAAAAACGATGCTGCCGAAATGAATCGATAGCATCGTTTTTTGCGTTTATTTTTTTATCAGCCAATCATCGTCTTGATGTCACTCTCGACGTCGGTGATCGTGCCGATGCCGAATTTGTCGACGAGCACTTTCGCGACGTTTGGCGAGAGGAACGCCGGCAGCGTTGGGCCGAGGTGGATGTTCTTCACGCCGAGCGACAAGAGCGCGAGGAGCACGATGACAGCCTTCTGCTCGTACCACGCGATGTTGAACACGAGCGGCAAATCGTTGACGCTCTCGAGACCGAACACATCCTTGAGCTTGAGCGCGATGAGCGCGAGCGAGTACGAGTCGTTGCACTGGCCTGCGTCGAGGACGCGCGGTATGCCGCCGATGTCGCCGAGCGGGAGCTTAATGTATTTATATTTTGCGCAGCCCGCAGTGAGGATGGCCGTGTCATGCGGCAGCGCCTCCGCGAATTCCTTGTAGTACTCGCGGCTCTTCATGCGGCCATCGCAGCCTGTCATGACGACGAACTTTTTGATGGCGCCGCTCTTCACGGCCTCGACGACTTTGTCAGCGAGCGCGAATACCTGCTCATGCGCAAATCCGCCGACGATTTCGCCCTTCTCGAGCTCCTTTGGCGGCTGGCATTTTTTCGCGAGCTCGATGAGCGGCGTGAAGTCCTTGTGCTTTTCGTCGCCATCGATGTGCTTCGCGCCGGGGTAGCCCGTCGCGCCCGTCGTGAAAAGGCGATCCTTGTAGCTGTCCTTCGGCGGGACAATGCAGTTCGTCGTCATGAGGATAGGTCCGCCGAAAGCCTCGAACTCCTCCTTCTGCTTCCACCACGCGTTGCCGTAGTTGCCGGCGAAGTTCTCATATTTTTTGAATTTCGGATAATAGTGCGCGGGGAGCATCTCGCCGTGCGTGTAGACGTCAACGCCCGTGCCCTGCGTCTGATCCAAGAGCATCTCGAGGTCGCGGAGGTCGTGGCCAGATATGAGGATGCCCGGATTTTTTCTGACGCCGAGGTCCACTTTCGTGAGCTCGGGGTTGCCGTACGCCTTCGTATTCGCTTCGTCGAGGAGCGCCATGCCGTCGACGCCGTATTTGCCCGTCTCGAGCACGAGCGCCGTGAGCGCGTCCGCGTCCATCGTGTCATCGAGGAGCTTTGCGAGTGCCGACTGGATGAATGCGTCGATTTTCTTGCTGTCGGCGCCGAGCATGTCAGCGTGATGCACGTATGCGGCGAGACCTTTGAGGCCGTACATCGTGAGCTCGCGGAGGCTTCTCACATCCTCATTCTCCGTCGCGAGCACGCCGACCGTCTTTGCCTTCGCGGCAAATTCCTCTTTCGGCGCCGCCCACGTCGCGGCCTCTGGGAGCTCCCCGTCGTCTTCGAGCTTCGCGAGAAGCTGTGCCTTCACATCGAGCACCTTCTCGACTTCCTTTGTGATCGCATCGACGTCGAAATTCGCGTTCGTGATCGTCATGAAAAGACTCTCCGTCACGAGCCTGTCGACTGCGATGTCAATATCGTCATTTGCCTCGCGCAGGCGCGTCGTCACCGCGCCGAGGCCTTTAAGCGTGTATAGGAGAAGATCCTGCATCCTCGCGACATCGGGCGTCTTGCCGCAGACACCGCGTATCGTGCAGCCCTTGCCTCCGGCCGTCTCCTGACACTGAAAGCAAAACATCTGTGCGTCCATTAAAAAATCTCCCTTCAATTTTGATGAAAAATTTGATGAAAAATAAGCAACTCCATGACCATATAATAACACAACAAGCATGAAAGATGAATGAGATTAAATAGTGACTGTTCAATAACAAAATTTGACAATAACACAATATAACTAGCACATCGTACATCATTTATGCTATAATTAGTGCAA